>JAYVSA010000239.1:0-5627 GCA_043775765.1 Breznakibacter sp.
TCCAACTACCACAGCAACTGGACGTTACATTCGCATGAATGGCACCGTACGTGCAACAGGATGGGGATACTCAATTTGGGAATTTGAAGTGTATGGAACTGCTGCATTGAAAGATGTACAAGCCAATGAAACAATTGCGGATGCAGAGGTGAAAACAGCACAACAAGTGAAGTTTTATCCTAACCCAGTAGTTGATAAGTTGAACCTTGAAATTGGCGAAGCTAGTGGACTTGTATCTCTTGTTATGTACGACATAGCAGGTAATGTAACACTGGAACAAGCCATTGATTCGAACAACTCTTCAATTGAGTTGGATATGAGCTTATTACCTGTTGGAACTTATGTCATCAAGCTTATTGGTGAAAATAGAGCCGAGGTAGTAAAAGTTATTAAGAGATAGTTTAGCTCTTTTTTAACAATTACCTACACAAGGTATTGAATTGGAATTAAAACCCCTGTTAAGCATTATGCTTGACAGGGGTTTCTTTTATTTATAATTTAATAACAATTAAGACGCTATTCCCAACTCCATTTTGCACAAACACTTCTGTTAAGAGCTGTTAAATATTCATTATGGATGGCCGAAAATTAAGCATGAACGTGGAATTGAAAAATTTGAGGCGTATTACTGTCTTAATTAGTCTGTTTTTACATCGGTTGAGTAAATATATTTAATCATAATATATTGACAAACAAGGTGTTTGCGGATAGTTGCCGTACGAATGCCGTATAAACAAAGACGTTTATAGTACCCCTAAAATTGGAGTAAAAGTAGTGTTTGATGTAATTTAGACTTGCTTTTTTAATAACATTATTTAACAAAAAAGAACAATTATGAAGTTTGATTTTTTTAACTCCTCGGGGCGGAGACGATTGACCCTGTATCATTTTTTACTGCCAATACTCTTATGTATGATATGGCAGGCTACATTGGCACAAAATGCCATTAAACTGGGTGAAGGAACCTATGCTGAGTTTCCGCCATCGCACGAGGCTGCAAAGCCATACTACACGGGAACAGATGCCTGGGGTGATCTCTCGCAAAAGATGACCCACATGAAACTGTTTGTGGTTGATACCAACACCCGCGCGGTGCCTTCAACCGACTGGTGGACAACACTTGTCTACTCGCGTTATAGTGATAATCTTTGGGCTTATCCAGGAATGGTGAATGCCGATGAGAGTGGTTTATTCATCAACTTTCCAAAATATTGGAATGCTGAAGGACGCGAACTCACCTCTAAGTCTATTCTACTTGCTGGTGCCGAAGACTTTACTGCCGAGAGTGCATTGGCACGTCGCTGGGGAGCTTGGACAATTGACTGGATTATGAACGACCAGGCCGATAAAACCAAGAATATGGCCGTTACAATTGGCCACGGTTTGCCTTTTACTTGGATTGAGTATGAAAAACTAAATCCTGTTATTACTGTCGATTCAGTTGCTACAGCAGCAACTTACTTCAACGACAATGGAGGCTCAATTACATTTCCATACACTGGCGACCACTTGGGTATTCAGGTTAAGGGCGACCATTACGGTATATTTGCTCCTGCAAATACCAAATTTACGTTGGTCGGAAATAAATTAACCCTTCAATTCCCTTCTGCAAAAGGATATGTGGTTTATGCAACAATGCCTGCCATGAACTCCCTTGCTACATTTTACACGTATGCGTATGCAATTCCTCGCGACAGTAAAGTAACTTGGAACTACAGAGAGAATGATGGTAAAATTGACATCAACTGGCAATTGGTTACCGAAAACCTCAAAGGAGCGGCTAACCGCGATCTTATTCAAGGTTGGTTGCCTCATAACTACAAAAAAACAACACGCGACTATGCTTTCAATGGCATGGAATATCAAACACCACGAGGCATTATGAAATGTGCTGTTGGCCAAAACTTTAAAATCACTTACGACTTTAACGGTATCCTTCCAGCCTATCCTGTTCCTGATGACTTGAGTGGTGTAAGCAATCCATACCGTCCAGATGTGATGAAACAAATCATCAACAACTATACACCAAAAAGTGGTTATGGTACTGAAACATATTGGGGAGGCAAAGACCTTTTAAACTATGCAAAATATATGCAGTTGGCTGCTCAAACGGGCAATACGGAGGCATTTAACATCTTTAAAAAGAAATTGAAAGATGCCCTTACCGACTGGTATACCTATACTCCTGGAGAAAACTACCATTACTTTGCTTGGTATCCAAACTGGGGTTCATTTATGGGCTTTAACACCCGCGACAATGAAAACCCGGGCATCGACCTTCTTCAAGATCATGCATTCTGTTATGCTTATCACATTTATGCCGCGTCTATTCTTTTTATGTACGACACGGACTTTATGAATAAATACCAAGATTTCACAAAAATGCAGGTGCGCGATTACGCAAACTGGGACAGAAATTACAAAGCTCTTCCTTGGTTCCGAAGCATGGATCCTTGGTGTGGTCACTCATTCTCGGGTGGTGTTGGCGACTTTAATGGAAACGGACAAGAGTCGTCTTCTGAAGCCATGCAAGCTTGGGGTGCCATGTTTATGTTAGGTTCAGTTACAAACGATGTTGCAATGCGTGATGCTGCAATATTTGGTTATGTACAAGAGGCTCAAGGTGTTGCCGAATACTGGTTCGACCGTAGTCACATCCCAGCCAACGGTGGTGTTGGAAACTATGATTATACTAAATTTGTTAACCATAATCCAGATACTCAAGCTAATCCAGTAATTTGGAATAAACCATTCCCTTACAACAGTAACCTCGTAACACAAGGTATTGGCTGGTGGACTTACTTCTCGGGCGATTGGTACTGGATGCATGCTATTCAGTGGTTGCCAATGAGTCCATTCCACAAATATCTTTACGAAGATATCAACTTTGCGAAATGGGATTACAATTCAATGTGGACAACCAAAACTCTTGGTGGATGGGATAGCAACATGGGCAACGAAGCTGGTGTTGGTAACGTAACCCTATCTTACCTGCAAATCTCTGATCCACAAGGGGCTGCGGCAATATTCGACCAACTATGGGACAATAATAAGGTGACAGCACGCGCTCCTGATACAAACGCATTCACCTATTGGTATACTCACTCGCACATCTCTTTAGGCGAAATTCAGTGGGATCAACACACCAACTTTGCTTCGAGCACGGTCTATTTTAACGCTCGCACCAACAAAACAACCGTTGTTGCTTACAACCCAAAGTTAACCGACGAGGTGTGTAAAGTATTTAAGAATGGTGCTCAATACGCAACATTTACAGTTCCTCCAAGAACAATGGTTTCGCACCAGTTAGATGGCCTGCTTAAAACCATAAAAGTAACGGCACCTGCCGATGCTAAAACGGTTGCTCCGAGCGCAACTCTTCAACTTGCAACACGCAGCTTCGACCAATATGGTGCTGTGGTTACGCCAGCAATTACTTGGAGTGTAACGGGTGGCGGATCGATTAATGCATCTGGACTTTTCACATCTCCTGCAACCAATGGCACATCGGTAGTAACTGCAAAAAGTGGTACTGTTCAGGCAACTTATACATTGCGCATCAATACAGCTCCTGCGTTAGCTTCAATAGCTATTACGCCAGCAGTTACACGTTGTGAAATAGGAAATAACTACGAGTTTAAAGCAAAAGCTATTGATCAATATGGCGATTCCATAGGTTTTACGCCTGTATGGAGCGTCACACAGGGTGGAACTATTACGCAAAACGGAGTCTTTACGCCAACAACGCCAGCAGCTGGAATGGTCATTAAGGCCACTGCTGCGGGCAAAACTGGTTCGTTAACTGCCGATGTTACCTACCCACTTTGCAACATCGCGTTAGCAAAACCTGTTAAAGCTTCTACCGAAATACTGGCAGATAATCTCGCAATTAAAATTAACGATGGCAATGAGTCCACTCGTTGGGAAAGTATTGTATCCGACAATGAGTGGGTACGCATTGACCTTCAAAGTTCTTTTGACGTTGAGAAAGTAATTTTGAAATGGGAAGCTGCATTCTCTAAAGTGTATGACATCCAAATCTCTTCTGATGATGTGACCTACACAACCATCTTTAGCCAAACAAATGGTATAGGCTCAACAGAAGTGCTTCCGTGTAAAGGAACAGGCCGTTACATTAAGCTCCTTATTAAGCAACGCGGTACCGAATGGGGTAACTCGGTGTATGAATTTGAAGTTTATGGAACGCCTCAAAAGACGGGTTCTGCGGTTCTTTCAACCATTGTTATCGATCCTGCTACTGCGGTTATTAAAGATATTGAGAACAAACAATTTACGGTTAAAGGATTTGATCAATATGGAAACATATTGGCTACCAATCCAACATGGTCGGTTATAGGACGTGGAACCATCACAAATACAGGTGTTTATACGCCTACAAGTGGTAGCATGTACCTTGAGCCTAGCTTTACTGTGGTGGCTACTCAAAATGGCTTAACCAGCAAAGCAACGGTAGTAGTTAACGAGGTGCCTAAATTGATGAAGTTGGATATTCAACCACTTTCATCAACCGCTAAGCGTATTGTTGTGCCACAAGGTGCTACTTACAGCTTCTCGTATATATCAGAAGATCAATTCACTAACCCATACACTGGACCGCTTACATGGTCTACAACTGGTGGTGGCGTAACCTCAACTGGCGTTTATCAGGCAACACAACTGGGCGATTTTATGATTTTTGCACAAAGCGGAATCACGAAAGACACCGCTTTTGTATCGGTACGTCCATTCTCGGAAGTAAACATTGCTCTTTATAAACCAACCAAGGTATCTTCATTCTTGGGCGAAGGTTCTAAAGGCGATAAGGCTGTAGATGCAGATCTTACAGGAACTCGTTGGGAGAGTATTCAAGGCTCAGACCTTCAATGGATCTCTATTGACCTCAAAGCTCGATACGATTTAACACGCGTTGTTCTTAACTGGGAATCTGCTTCCGCTAAAGCCTATACCATCGATATTTCCGATGATGGCATTAACTGGACAGCCGTAAAAACAGTAACCAATGGTGCTGGCGGTCGCGAAGAGCTTGCAATTGCAGGTCAAGGTCGTTACATCCGCATGAATGCAACACTGCGCAACTCGGGCTATGGCTACTCTATTTGGGAGTTTGAAGTGTATGCTAAATCGATGTTAACAACATTATCTCGCATCGATGTTACTCCTGCTGCCACAACGGTGAATTCAAATAGCACAACACAGTTCTATGCTCAAGGGTACGATCAAAGCAATAATCCTATTAGCATTTCTCCTGTTTGGAGCGTTAATGGCGGTTCTATAAGTGCTTCGGGCGTTTACACGGCTTCTGCAACGGGCAATTTCACTGTGAGTGCAACCGTAGGCTCTGTTTCTGGTATTACATCTGTTAAGGTAAATACCCCTCCAACCGTTTCTATCTCCTCGCCAGCGGCAAATGCCTCTTTCGTTTCAGGTACCGACGTAGTTGTTTCGGCCAATGCAGCCGATGCAGATGGTACCATTGCTAAAGTAGAACTTTTTGTAGATGGCATTTCAAAAGCCGTTAAAACAACAAGTCCATACTCGGTAACCGTAACTGGATTAGCCGTTGGAACTCACAGCGTATATGCTGTTGCTACGGATAATAACGGATC
>JAYVSA010000240.1:0-3137 GCA_043775765.1 Breznakibacter sp.
GAAGCTTGTCCATCATCTTATAATCGGCTCGTAAATAGTAGGCTACCGATGAAAGAGTTCTGGCACCATTCAAATATCCTCCTTTTGCTGCTACATCAACATATTTACTGTCGTCGTAAATGCTTGATTGATAACTTACACCTGGACGCAGAACTAAAGTGCCGAGGGTTCTCTCATATTCAAGAGAGCCATTGAAAATCTTTGCTGTTTCGTGAAATCCTGGGTAATATAATTGATAATCCTGATTGGCAAGATTATAATTGACTTGCGCCTGAAATCCTGATGCATGTGCCCTAAAATCAATGTATTGCGATTCTGAGTTACGCCCAACAAGTGGAATTGAGTTATTCCCTAATGTGCTTGAAACAACTTGAGACTTCTGTCCCCCCAATGATAAATCAAAGCCAAGGTTTTTATTTACTTCATAGTTAAGAAAAGCATTTCCACCAAATTTCTCATTTGCCAATAACTTGTCTTTAAAACCTTTTGCATAAAACTCTTCCACGTACTTACCCTTGCCATTTTCAAGTCGAAACGTATCCATTACGCTTGCCGGATATTTATTGTTGTAGTCAAAAACATAATAATCATCCTCCGTTCTATCAAAACGCGTGTAATTACCCGAAACTCTAACTTTAAGTTTATCAAAAGCGCCTATTGAAACCCCAGCACTTACAATTTTAGAGTTGTTCGATCCGATTTGCACCTGCGCATCGGCATGTGGTTTCTTACTCTCTACTTTTCTTGTGATGATGTTTATAGCACCCGAAACGGCATTTGGGCCATATAATGCACTCGCTGGGCCACGTATAACTTCAATACGCTCAATATCATTTAAATCAATTGGCAAAGTCTCCCAAAAGGTGCCTCCAAAAGCGTAATTATATACTGGGCGACTATCAATCATTACCAGTGAAATAGAGTTTTCTGAGTAAACAAACATACCTTTTGGCGGTAAATTGTCATTTCCTCTAATATGCACGTCGTAGTTGCCAGTTGTTTTTTCTCTAACAATCATGCCTGGCACCAATCGCAAGGCTTCTGGTATACTGGTTGCTCCCGACTTCGTAATTTCATCGCGCGAAAGAACTGTTGATGACAATGGGGAGTTTAACGACTTTTCTGCTCTTTTGGAGGCTGAAGTCACATCTTTATTCAAGAAGAAATCCAGTAGCTCATCGGCCGACATCTCCATTTTATCGGCAACAACCATCAAATCTTCAAATGGCAACGCCAAAAGGTTATCGTAACTTAAATCTAAAAGTTCTTCTCGCGACATTTGCGCCACGGCCTTGGGCAACTCCTGTGCCTTTATGCTTGAATCAAAAGCGATTAGAAGGAGAATGAAAACGAATGTGTATTTTATTAATTTCATAAGAATCAGTTTAAAATGTTGAGAATTAATTAACGGGAATTCCTAAGGTTACTAAGGAACTATTTAATACCATTCCTCTCTTTTCTACATTTGATTTGTTAAGTTCAAACTTAATTCGCCCTCCATCTTGAATATAATTGATGCAGGAGCCTTCTTTTGCCGAGCCCTCTTTTTCTGTAACTATTAAAATGCTCTTTCCGCTTGTCGATTCTACGGTGGCTTTAAGTGAGTTACTTTGATTTGTTGGAATAAAAACAATTTGGCACTCTCCAATATCGCCTGCCGAACTCACCGATTTAACAACAATAGATTGCGAACCAACTTTTTGCTTGGATGCAATATATTTGAGTTCATCTGTCATTGGTGAGGAGCCCAGCACCACAATGACAAAATCACTCTTCTGTGTATTTGCTGGCCATTGGATGTTTTTTGCAAAGTTGTACATAAAAAGAGCCTTAAATTTTTCGCTTTGCGCATTTGAGAACTGCGCGGCAAAAAATATAAAGCTCATCAATAATAAAAGCTTTTTCATACGCATGATTTCTAAAGATTAATTCATAGCTCGTTTTTTACTGGATAATATTCACAAGAGATGTCAATTGTGTTAAACACTCGTTGTTGCATATCAAATCTACATAATATCAAAATATATTCCAATAGTAAAAATGGTTTTTTACAAACATCCCCAGTATTTGGCATCATCTAGAGTAAAAATGTATCGTAATGATAGAAATTAGAACAATAAATGAGGGTGGATGGAAATTTTACTTATGAAGGACGAGTCTTGTAAAATTGAACGATTTGATTCTTTGTGCAACAAGGAGTTCTCTATTATTGGCAAAATACGAATATGAAATAGATGTAACAGTAATATGAAAAGGCACTCTGTTACCTCTAAATAAGGCTTGGTTGTAAGATTTCCATCTGTATGGAGGAGCACGGAGAGGTCAAAAAAACTAGGGGAGGTTAAAAAAGTTCAATGCGTCCTCCCTCATTGTTGTGGAAAATGCCAAAAGAAAAACTGCGTAAAATGCTGTTTTTGGAAAAAGAAATGACAAAATATAAGTTTTGAGATACTAGCGTCGAAATTATTGGTCAAATTTACCTTAAAGGTAAAGTAAACTTAAAACAGCTCCCTTTTCCAAGTTCGCTCTCTACCCATATTTTCATGCCATGTTTTTCTATAAACTCTTTGCATAGCAACAACCCAAAACCAGTTCCTTTTTCTCCTTCCGTTCCTTTTGCGCGGTATTGAAGCATTAAATCCCAAAGCGTAAGGATGTTTTCTGGACTAATTCCAATACCTGTGTCAGAAATTGAAAGAATCATCTCTTTATCAACCATCTCCGCGGTAAGTGATATTTTTCCGCCTCTAGGGGTAAACTTGATGGCATTTGTAATTAGATTTCGAAGGATTGTTTTTAACATATTTCTATCGACAACAAAGGAAATATTCTCTTCTATGACCACCGAAATCGTAATATCTTTTGATTTTGCACTAATCAATAACATCTCTTCGATCTCGGTCCAAACGTCTGCCAAAGTTGAATTAACGGGGTTGAATGGTAATTTCTCCATTTGCGAGAGAACCCAAAGAAGCATGTCTTCTAGCAATTCATACGTCTCAAAAGCGGTTCGGTTGATGAGCTTGAGGTGGCTTTCTATCTCCTCTATATCGAAATCATGAAGATTTTCAATCAACAAATCAGAAAAGCCTAAAATAAGGTTAAATGGATTTTTTAAGTCGTGAGCTAAAATAGAC
>JAYVSA010000241.1:0-5449 GCA_043775765.1 Breznakibacter sp.
CTGCACTTGCCAATGCCGACATAGCATTAACCATTACTGCAAATTTTTGCACATTCCCAAAAGAGAACAGTCCAAAGAAATTACCCAATATCATAAAGAGCGGTGCCCCAGGTGGATGCCCAACGACAAGTTTCTTCGCCGTACTAATAAACTCACCGCAATCCCAAAAACTGGCAGTAGGTTCCATTGTAAGCAAATAGGTAACCGCTGCAATTGCAAATGCCACCCAGCCAAATAAATTGTTATAATATTTGTAGCTCTTCATAATTAGTTAATTACTGTGAATTTCTATTTGAGTGCCAAAAGTAAATAATTTTTATGAATTACAATTCTATCTTTTATGCCAACTTAGAAATAAGAGAGCCTATTTCGATACATTAACCATTGTTAAGATAAAATTGAGCTAAATAGCTGATTTTATCTTGGTTAAGGAAGCTCAAAATTGAGGCAGAAAAAAGTATGACAAAAAATTTTAAAAAATGCCATTTTACTCTTGCATTGAAATAAATTTTGACGTACTTTTGCATCGCTTTCGAAAAGGAAGTTTTAAGGATTGTCCTGTGGTGTAATTGGCAACACGTCTGGTTTTGGTCCAGAAGAGTTCAGGTTCGAGCCCTGACAGGACAACAGAAAAGAGCCCTCAATTTATTGGGGGCTCTTTTTATTTTATAACGCTTTAGAATTTATTGTATAAAAAAATCACAAACGTTGCATTTAGTTACGTTAGCACAACATCATTTGCTAATGTCATGTCATTGAAAATCAACTTAAAAACAACCTAATAGGATAAAAAATGCGTAGAATTAGGTATTCTGTTAATAAATAGGTGACATTTTGCTATCGACCCAAAATAAAGTGAAGGTGAAATTGGTGGAATTTTATGCCATTTTAACAACTATAATCTTGTATAGCGACTTATAGATTTTGCCGTTGCTAGCCGTAATTTCGGTACGTATAAAACGATATTTTGTTAACTGAGGATGACGTTGATAGAACTGATTCAGTTCTATTACAAGAGTGTGGTTTGTTTTTGGAGCAAGCGTAATTGGAAAACCCTTACTGTAATCACTACTATTAATCTTAAATCTCTTTTTATCTTTAAAAGATGAAAAGACCAATATAGGCTCCGAAAAAGTAATAGCCTCGCTCTTTCTATTACTCAGCGAAATTTGCCATTTAAGATGGCCACTTCGTTTGCTTCCAACAATTCCAGCACGCATCAGAATATATCCTGGAAAGAATCGATCTATCCCCCGCCAATTCTGAAAAAGATAAATTAACGATGCCACTACCGATATAAACAAAACAGGCCCCCACATAAACCAACCATTGGGCTCTTCTTCAGTGCCCTCTTTGGGGTCGGAGATAGGCGTTTGAAACGATTTTATTTGAGTGTTTGTTCCATTACTCACTTGAACATGCTCACTCGATGGAGTAGTTGCTAATTTTCCTCTTACCAAAGTGTTAACCACTTGGAGTCCAAAAAACACCACTATAGTTATGAGAATCACCATACGATGGCGTAAATAAAAATCTCCTATTTTTTTTAGCATAGCTTTATTATTCTTCAATTATTGGCAAAAGACCTTTAAAATTAATATAGTACTCTCCATTTTTCAATGGTTTAGACATCTCTTCTTCATTGGCAGTAGCCCCATTAGCAATGCCAACACTCGCAAAATGGGCGATTCCACCCCGTTGTTTGGCCAAATAAATTACCTGCGATGCCACATGAGGAAAGAGAATGCCCATTTCGGGAAAACGCTTGGTTCTAATAGCCACCAAATGATACTGATTATCCTTCTTTGCCAAAATTTGCGGATTCACCTCCAGCTCCTTACGCACAGCAATAACCTCATATCCATTGTCAATAAGGTGTTTGTAAACAACCTTAATGCCTATAAAATGGAGCTCTTCATCGTTAAGTTCTTGCGATGAATTTATATTTTCGTTTACCATTATGACTCGTCTAAATTTAATTACTTCTTGTTGGTCGTTTGCATATTGGCGTAAAAATCTCTAATATTAACCAAAACAAATCGAATGTATTACCTTGCTCTCGGTATTATTATAATAGTCGTTTTAACGCTCCTGTTCACACTCCTCTTTGACACAGAAAAACACGTTAAGGAAAAAGAGAACCTGAAAAATAGTGAGGAGTGTTGTGGCGCTCACGACATCTGCGATAAAGATTCTCTTCTCTCATCAGATGATAAAATAGAATATTTCGAAGATGAAGAACTGGATCGCTTCAAGAATAAAGATGCAACAGAATATCTTCCCGAAGAGATTGAAGAGTTCAGCGAAGTTCTTCTAACGTTACAAGAAAACGAGGTTGCAAGTTGGATGAAAAGCTTGCAGTTGCGCTCTATAAACATGCCAACTACGACAAGAAACGACGCATTACTCATTGTATCCGAACGTCGATTTAATAGTCACACCTAATTATGCACCAGAGTACCAATCTTATCACCTTTTACAACCTTAATTAAATTACCAACGGTATCCATATCAAAGACAATGATTGGCAAATTATTCTCCATACACATTGCCGTTGCTGTTATATCCATTACTTTTAAACCACGCTTAATAACCTCGTCGTAAGTTATCGTATCAAACTTAGTGGCTGCTTTATCCTTTTCTGGATCTGCGGTATAAATTCCATCAACACGAGTTCCTTTAAGCATCACATCGGCCTCTACTTCTATTCCGCGTAAAGAGGAACCTGTATCGGTTGTAAAGTAAGGGTTTCCAGTACCTGCGGAGAGTATAACCACCTCGCCCTTATTCAATGATTCAATGGCTTTAGGTTTCGAATAAAGTTCACCAATAGGCTCCATGCGAATTGCCGTAAGCACACGCGCTTTAACATTAATTGCTTCAAGAGCCGAAGCCAAAGCTAAGCTATTGATAACCGTAGCCAACATCCCCATTTGATCGCCTTTATATCGGTCAAATCCCTTTGAAGTACCCGAGAGACCACGAAAGATATTACCTCCGCCAATAACGATAGCCACTTCAACTCCAAGAGTCACAATCTCTTGTATTTGGGTAGCATATTCGTTCAACCGAATAGTATCAATACCATGACCTTGTGCGCCCATAAGAGATTCACCACTAAGCTTGAGCAATATGCGTCTATATTTCATAAAATAGTTGATTTGAAAATCTAAGCCAATAACGATTGGGCAAAGATATACCCAATTGTGAAAACAAAAAAACCTTCTATCATATTTCAGATAGAAGGTTTAAATTTTATATAATTAACCGTCTTTAAAAAGACAAATTAGTTATTCAAAGAGTAACGTACAAAAGCTGTAGCAGTAAGATCTTTGCTCGTATCAGAAAGATACTGTTTGATAGATTTCTTGTTGTCTTTTACAAAAGCTTGCTCAAGAAGAGTGCTCTCCTTGTAGAATTTTTGAATACGACCTTCAGCAATTTTCTCTAACATATTTTCTGGCTTGCCTTCGTTGCGAGCTAGTTCTTTTGCAATCTCTTTCTCTCTAGCAAGAAGCTCAGGAGAAACCTCGTCTGCAGAAACAGCTACTGGAGCCATTGATGCCACTTGCATTGCAACGTCTCTACCAACTTGCTCAGGAAGCGTTTGATTGAAAGCTACAAGAGTAGACAATTTGTTTCCTTGGTGAATATAAGCAACCACTTGAGCAGCAGTTAATGATTGGTAGAAAGATAAATCAATCTTCTCACCAACAACAGCTGTTTGCTCAGTTGTTTTGTCGCCGATGGTCATACCATCAACAACAATTGCTTTTAAGTCTTCCAAGGTAGCAGGAGTGTTTACTAAAGCTGCATTCAAGAAACCTTCAGCAAGTTTAACAAAACCCTCATTTTTAGCTACGAAATCCGTTTCGCAGTTAAGAACGATAAGAGCACCTTTTTTACCGTCCGCAGAAACACGTGCAAGAACCACACCTTCTGTTGCTTCGCGATCAGCACGCTTGTTAGCGATGGCAAGACCTTTTTTGCGAACGATATCTACCGCTTTGTCAAAATCACCTTCCGCTTCGACAAGCGCGTTTTTACAATCGAGCATACCTGCACCTGTAGCGGTACGTAATTTGCTTATATCAGCAGCTGTAATAGCCATTGTTTTATATTTTTAAGTGATTAATCTTGTTTTTCTTCTGTGCTTGGAGCAACTGCCTCAGCAACAGGAGCAACAGCTTCGGCAACAGGAGCAGCACTTTCAGCAACTACTTCATTATTGTCTCTGCGTACACGCTCACGAACTTTACCGTTAGCACCTTTTTTAGCATCTTTTTTAGGCTCTTCGTTAGAATCGTCTTTTGTTACTTGACGTTCAGAAAGACCTTCAATGATAGCTTTTACCATTGCATCGGTAATCAATTCGATAGATTTTGTAGCATCATCATTTGCAGGAATAACGAAGTCAATATCTTTAGGATCTGAGTTCGTATCAACAATACCAAAAACAGGAATACCAAGACGTTTTGCTTCTTTAACAGCAATGTGCTCTTTCATAACGTCAATTACAAACATCGCTGCAGGAGTACGAGTTAAATCAGAGATTGAACCTAAGTTTTTCTCCATTTTCGCACGTTGACGCGTAATTTGTAGACGCTCACGTTTTGACAAACACAACCATGCTTCGTCATGAATCATTTTGTCAATTGTACCCATCTTCTTAACAGCCTTACGGATGGTTGGGAAGTTGGTTAACATACCTCCAGGCCAGCGCTCAACAACATAAGGCATGTTGATTGCACCAATCTTTTCAGCAATAATTTCTTTTGCTTGCTTTTTAGTCGCTACAAAAAGGATTTTTCTACCCGATTTTGCAATTTGCTTCAAAGCAGCAGCAGCTTCATCAATTTTAGCTGCAGTTTTATATAAATCGATAATGTGAATACCGTTTTTCTCAGTATAAATATACGGAGCCATTGCAGGATTCCACTTTCTCTTGAGGTGACCGAAGTGTACGCCAGCCTCTAATAATTGTTCAAAACTTACTGTTGACATCTTAATTTTTTTTAAAATTCGTTTACTTTCTGCGTAAGCAAGCAACTGACCAAGTAGTTCTTTATTTTATTTTGAGAATAAATTCTCGAAACCGACCAAAGAAGTCTTAACAGTTTAGATACTAAACGCTCCTGAAAAATCTTAACGTTTAGAGAACTGGAATCTCTTACGTGCTTTAGGTTGACCCGGTTTTTTACGTTCAACAACACGTGAGTCGCGGGTAATAAAACCTGCTGCTCTAAGAGCTGATTTGTCTTCTGCGTTAATTTTCACAAGGGCACGAGCGATACCAAGACGTAAAGCCTCAGCTTGACCCTTTGTTCCACCGCCATTTAAATTTACTTTGATATCGTAGTTACCTGCAACACCTAAGGTATTAAGTGGTTGTTTTACAACATACTGTAAAATAGTAGCTGGAAAATACACACTCAAATCACGCTTATTA
>JAYVSA010000242.1:0-1559 GCA_043775765.1 Breznakibacter sp.
ACGGGTGTTTGTAAAATTATAACACTCAAAAATGAGTCGAGCAAAGAAGAACAGAATTAGCCAAAAGCCGAGTGTCTTAAGTAAAAAGATTAACCTGTGTTGCATAAAAAATTAAATCTGGGATTAAATATTGTTGAATAAAGAGTTATTTGCCCTGTAACTCTTTGTTATTAAAATCTTTAGAAAATATCTGAAACATAGCTTCACTTTTTAGCTTTAAGTTAAGGGTGTCTCCTTGTTGATAAATTAGGGAATTACTATCGGTACTATGTGCCACAGAACCCTTGTCTGTTGTTAACCCAAAACCATTTGCCCAAGCAAAAAAGGCGTATTGAGGGGTTTGAGAGGCTACTATGTTTTTTGAATATTCAAATTGTGAATGTTCGCTATTTAATTGGCCAAGTAACGTCGCAGCAATATCTTGCTGAGCACCAACTTTAGAAATATCAATCGTTTTTTTCACTGCACCACCAGTCCAAATCATTGGTATGGCGTACCGGCGAGGTAAATATAATTCGCGATTAGTAATAAGATGTACCGAGTGATCGGCCACAAAAATGATTAATGTATTATTCCACCAAGGCTTTGTTTTTGCAACATTAACAAAATTGCCAATAACGCTATCGGTATAATTCATAGAGTTCATAAAACGGGAATTGTCATCATCTCCTTTAATAACCGTTTTCATGGGCACTTCAAAGGGTTCATGACTGCTTAATGTAAAAAGAACTTTAAAAAACTTACCCTTCTCTTTATCAATTTCTTGCGTTAAATAATCAAACATCAACCCGTCGTGAATGCCCCATTTCGAATTTCTTGCCAATGATGACGGCAACGCATTTTCGTCTTCAATCTTTTGAAACTTAAGATTGAGCATAAAACTCTTCATGTTGGCAAAATTAGCATCTCCACCATAATAGTAGGCCGAAGAATACCCCATGTTATTGAAACTGTTAGGGAGCGAACTAAGATTTCTAGTTTTATTTGGAAAGTTCATGATGGATACGCCATCGAGTGATGGATAGCCCGCTAAAATGGCCACTAAACCCTTGTCGCTACGGACACTTGTAGCATAAAAATTACTGAATTTTACGCCCTCCGTTGCCAGTTTATTGAGGTTTGGCGTAATACCATTTACGCCACCAAAAGCCTCAATTCCATCGGACAAAAAGCTCTCCATTACCACAATTACCACATTGGGCTTCGGGGTATTGAGCAGACTCAACACCGAGTCTTCGGGCTGTTTAAGCTCATTGAAAATGGTTTGCGCCAATTTGTTATCGAGATACTGATGGGTGTGTTTGCTTGTTTTAATGCGCAAAACGGCATCCAAGAAGTTCCACGTTACGTTTACAGCCGAGTGGTTTGCATACTGATTCTTGCTAAAATAGACTGTTCCAGCATTGATGGGTGCAACAGAAAATGATCCACGAACGGGAATAAAATAGAGTGCTGTAACCAAAAGTAAAGCAGGCAGATGAAACCAACGCGACTCATTGAAATGAGCAATCTGAGCTGCTATGAACTTGTTGTATAACCAGCATACGGCCAGAGATAAC
>JAYVSA010000243.1:0-10684 GCA_043775765.1 Breznakibacter sp.
AAGACAAGGAGTTTATCTGCGAAATGAAGGGAGATGTTTTTGTCATCTACCCCAAACCAGAAGCCTCACAAGATTTGCCAATTGAAATATTCAAGTACCGCAGTGTTATGGGGATGGTGGTTGATTCGCAAACGGGTGAGCGGTTGCCTTATACGTTGGTTGGCTCATCGAAAGGAAATTTTTTTACCAATCAGGATGGGGTTTTTAATCTCAAACTCTTACCAAGTGAATCTGTTGCCATTCATATTCAATACCTTGGATATCAGGTTCTCGACTCTGTGATTAATGATCAGGTTCAAATAACCTTTCCTCTTCAACGCACCACGGTTGAACTCAAAGAGATTATTGTGGCATCGAACCTCACGGCAATGCGTATGCAGCAAGGGCTATCAGTGGGTGAGGTGCGTGTGAACCATTCGGTGGCTAAATTTCTTCCTGGCAACAGCGATAATTCTGTCTATACCTTGCTGCACCTAATGCCTAGCGTGCGTGCCAGCGGTGAGCCATCGGAGGAGTTTATTGTGTGCGGAAGCGGACATGGTGAAAGCAAAATGACCTTTGATGGATTCACAATCTTTGGACTCAGGAATTTTAACGACAACATAGGACCTATCAATCCGTTTCTGGTGAAGGATATTCGCCTCCATAAAGCGGGTTACAATGCAACACTCGGAGAACAAGTTGGGGCAATTGCCGAAATAACTGGAATTAGGGGCAATACTGAAAAATCGACCCTCAAGATTAATGTTAATAACCTCACATTCAATGTGATGGGTTCTACGCCTGTTGGTAAACGAGCATCACTTGTTGTGGCCTATCGACAAACGTTTTATGAGCTTTATGATACAGAGAAACTTAATCCATTTAAGCGATCTGATTCTACGGCCACTCGCACCTATCGGAACTTCTCAGTAGTGCCAAACTACTCCTTTCGGGATATGAATATTAAGTTTTCTGGAGATGCAGCAAAAAACGATAATTACTCTATTTCGCTCTATGGGGCCCACGACACGTTCAACTATCTTATCACTAATTTTAAGAAATTGAGTTGGAACGAAACCGTTGAAGCGCATCAATACGGTGCCTCCTTGGCTTACAACCATGTTTGGAATGGCGGTGGAATTACTTCTATATCTACTAATTTCTCTTCTTTTAACAGCAGCGAAGACCATTTGAGTGGTATTATAGCTCTCGGAAATACGAAGTTATGGTTCAGTACAACCACCAATATGGTTAATGAGTTTAGAGCCACACTCAAGCATCAAATTACGGTGAGAGAGCACAATAGGCTTACTTTTGGTGCCGACTTTTTAACTCAGGCCACGCAATTCAACAACTCTGTGCAATCTCTTAATATTCCCGTGCTCTACGCCACTCACAATTATTCTAATGGCGGCTTTTCTTTGGAATATGGGTTACGACTCGATGTACCTTTATCTGAAAAGCCATCGTTTCAACCTCGTTTCAATTTGGGCTATAAACTTACAGAAAGTTTAAGTTTGAACTTTGGAGGGGGTCTATACAAACAATATTTGCAACAAGCCC
This sequence comes from Breznakibacter sp., assembly GCA_043775765.1. Taxonomy (GTDB): domain Bacteria; phylum Bacteroidota; class Bacteroidia; order Bacteroidales; family Marinilabiliaceae; genus JAGPHP01. The sequence continues at coordinate 1,546 of JAYVSA010000243.1, forward strand.
CATTGGCAGATTCAAATGGAGCCTATCAACTGGTTTGGAACGTTTCGAACAAAACCGAGGTGCCAATACTTGAATCGCGACACATAATTACTGGAATTTCTTATCAACATAATGCTCTGCTCGTTTCTCTCGAAGGATATTCGAAACGCAACATCGGACTTATTGCTCTGCGAAAAGAGCTTGGTGTGGTAGAGTCATTTGTTACCGAGAGTAAAGCTAGGGGTGCCGATCTCTTTCTTAAATATGAGTTTGGCAAACTAACCACCTTTGGTTCCGCCTCACTTTGCGAGTTAAAAATACAAGCTCAATCTTTGCAACAAGAGTATAAAGGTGGTGTACTGCTCAATGTTTCTCCCTTCTTTCTTTCGTGCAATTATGTTTGGGGAACCGGATTTACCTATCTTGGGTCAGCAACCTACGGAGATGCAGCTGTTAAAGGCAACCAAGAAGCTCAAATTTACTCACGCCTCGATGGCGCCATTACGTATCGGCTCCATCCTAAAAAATTCAATTTGCAGTTCGGACTCTCCGTTCTTAACATACTTGGGCGTGAAAACCTCAAATATCGTTACCAAGCGCCACTCTCTAAAACCCTCAGTGGAAGTATTGAAAGTGTTTATTCCTCAGCCGTACCATTCACGCCTACTCTCTTTATGGAACTTTCTTTTTAAATTTTATTATTTGTTAATTGCTTGTAAATGTGTGCCTTATGTCGTATTCGTTTTCTCTCAGCAAAATAATTATCATTTATTTCAATTTTCTGGTAGGGTAATGAGCACATCGTGCGGTTTAGTTATGTAATTAGTTTTAAACTGATATAACAAGTCATAAATCTTAACTTAAAAAAAATTATTATGAAAACATTAAAGATTCAACTTTCGCTTTTAGTTCTTGCAACAATGGTTTTTACTAGCTGTAAAAAGGATAGCGTAACTCCATCACTCTCGGCCGATGCTCTCAATGCCTCTTCAGCTTCAACGCTCAGTGAACAAACTCTTGCCGACTTACAAACGATGGGCGACGAAGCAACTGGAACATCCCTGAAATCTATTTCGCTTCTTGATAGCGTTATCGTTCCAAACCGTGATCGTTTTAAACTCAACGGCGACACCACATCAATCGTAATCGACTTCGGTACAGGTACAACTTGTAGAGATGGAAAAGAGAGAAAAGGTAAACTTACTATTACCCGTACAAAATCACCTTCAAAAGATAGAGATGGCGTAATTACTACAACCACTGATGGTTATGAAGTAAATGGTAACAGTGTTTCTCTTACAAAAACGGTAACCGGACTTGGTTGGGCAACTGATAACACCTACCCAAATGGCTATCTTAAGTTCTCTGTAACGGTTGTTAATGGTACCATCACACGTCCAAATGGCGATGTTGTTACCGTTAACGTCGACCACACCAGAAAACTCCTTTCAAATGCTGCTAAAACAGGTTTTATTGGTTGGGCAATCTCAGGAACCAGTTCTCATAACGTTATTTTGGCGGCCAATGGCAAAACGCTTAGTGTTGCAACTCACATTACTATCGACTTGTTGCGTCCACGTAAATATCACCACTTTATTGCAGGTCAAACAGTTAGTGAATTTTTATCTGGCAAAATAGTTACCGTAGACTTTGGTGATGGTGTTCTTACAGATCCTTCAACATGGAAAACTCGCCAAGTTACCACCAGCGATGATGCAGAAGTAACCGCTACACAAGAGTAATTTTTGCACAAATAAGTCACTTTACTATTTCAATAACAATGAGGCACTTCATTTACTTGGAGTGTCTTTTTGTTTTTGGGCGTGCCATCTGGGGCAATTCTCTATTAACAACGTATTTCTACTGTAATTCCATTTACTTATTTCTTCGCCCCAGCTGTCGGGTCGCCACTTCAACTCCTCGCGCCTTGGTTCCGGCAAGCTCCACCAAGGCGCTGTGGGGTTTCTCGTTTTGCCCCTCACGCTCTATGTTATTTTTACGAATATCTATTGTTTTCCAGTCCAAGTTCGAGTGCGTTCACTACGACTTTCTTATTTCAGAGTTTGTTTAATCCAATCAAATGGTTTTATTTTTGACTATCGTTTGCGGAATCGTTATCGGTATTTATTGTCTGATTATCAGGTGGTTTTAACATTTTAATTGTATCTTTTTAATGATTTATGCGTAATTTTAACAGTTATTGTAAATTTTTTAAACCACTATTTTATGAGAAATCGAATCTTTATATTTTTACTTCTTCTGCTATCGGCGTACACGGTAGGCTTCAGTCAGGTTGTTGTAACTGCACCTGCTCAACCAACAGATGCTGATCAAACAGTCATCACCTTTGACGCTACAAAAGGTGATGCTGGACTCTTGAATTACACGGGCAGCGTCTATGCTCACATTGGTGTTATTACCAATTTAAGTACGAGTGATGGCGATTGGAAATATGTAAAGTCGGGCTGGGCAGTTAATATCCCCGCAATACTTCTTACGCGTACCTCCACAAATATCTATACCTTAACGCTCGGACCTTCCATCAGAGAGTATTTTGGTGTTCCAGCATCTGAGTCAATCCTTAAAATTGCGTTAGTTTTTAGAGACGCTACTGGCGCTAAAGTTGGTAAAGATACGGGAGGTAAAGATATTTTTTGCCCTGTTTACCCTTCCGTGCTCACTGTGCAACTGACCAATCCTGGCACCAGTTTTTTTATTCACAAATCTGGTACTTCATTGGATGTTAACGTAAATGCCTATTTTAATCAATCCATCTCGTTGCTTGAGGATGGTGTTGAAATAGCATCTTCATTAACCCAAACAATTGCATATTCTTATACACCAACAGTTGGATCTCATAAACTGGTTGTTATTGCTACCGATGCATTGGCGGCTACCGTAAAAGATTCGGTGAGTTTCTTGGTCGATGACATGGTTTCTCCTACGGTTGCAATGCCTACGGGATTACGACAAGGTGTTAATTATATTAGTGATACCGAAGCCATACTTGTGCTCTTTGCACCTTATAAGCAGTCGGTTTATCTGCTTGGCGATTTTAACAATTGGGCTCCTAATGAATCTTTTAAAATGAACCGAGGAGATGGTGCTAATTCAGACATGTACTGGATTACAATTTCTAATCTCAAGAAAGGCACCGAATACGCCTATCAATACTTAATTGATAATAAAGTAAAGGTTGCCGACCCTTATACCAATAAAATTCTCGATCCTTGGGATGATAAGTACATCGATACAACAATTGTGTACCCACATTTTAAAAAATATCCTGTCGGATTGGCAACAGATCGTGTGTCCGTACTCCAAACAGCTCAAACTCCTTATAATTGGCAGGTAACTGATTTTAATGCGCCAGATGCTAAGAATCTTGTTGTTTATGAACTCTTAATACGCGATTTTCAGAATAGTAAAATTGGAGCAAATAATCAACTCGGCTATTTGCAACAAGTTATCGATTCTATCGATTATTTCAAGCGTTTAGGCATTAATGCCATTGAAATTATGCCATTTAATGAGTTTGAAGGCAATGATTCGTGGGGCTACAATCCAAACTTCTACTTTGCACCCGATAAGGCTTATGGTCCTGCCGAAAAATATAAAGAATTTATTGATGTATGCCATCAAAATGGTATTGCCGTAATTATGGATATGGTTCTTAACCATGCATTTAATTCATGCTCGTTTGCTAAAATGTATTGGGATGATGCCAACAGTCGCCCAGCGGCCAATAGTCCTTGGTTTAACGCCATAGCACCTCACACCTGCTATTCGTGGGGAAGTGATTTTAACCACGAGAGCCCATATACCCAAGCTCTGGTGGATAGTATCAACTCATTTTGGATGAGTGAATACAAAATTGATGGATTTCGTTTCGATTTCACAAAAGGATTTACCAACACTCCAACAACGTGTGCAACTGGTGGCGGGTCGAACTACGATCAGTCAAGAATTGATATCTTAACACGTATGTTTAATGCAATTCGTAGTCGCAACGCAAACGCTTATGTAATACTAGAACACCTAACTACCAATACTGAGGAAAAGGCTCTGTCGGATGTAGGAATAATGCTTTGGGGCAATGTTACTGGCGATTATAGCAATGCAACAAAAGGCGTTGCCTCCAGTTTTAGTTGGTCATCATACAAGTCGAGGGGATGGACAAAACCTACATTGGTTCCTTATATGGAGAGTCATGATGAAGAACGTCAAATGTATCAAAATATCACTTACGCAACTGTTGCCACAGGCTATAATACCCGCTCTATACCAGTTGCTACACGCCGTTCGGCCTCGGCTGCGGCCATGTTCTTGAGTATTCCTGGACCCAAAATGATTTGGCAATTTGGGGAGCGTGGATACGATGTTTCTATAAATTCTAATGGCAGAACTGGTGCAAAACCACCGAAGTGGGATTATATGCTAAATGCCGATAGAGCCTATCTATTCACTAAGTATTCGCAACTTATTAAACTAAAACTTACAGAGCCTGTGTTTTCAACAACAGACTATCTGTTGAATGGTGCCAATACGGTGAAGCAACTCTCATTGAACATGGCTGGTTCTGACGTTCGTATTGTTGCCAATTTTGCCCTAACAACACAAACGGCTTATCCTAAATTTTCAAAAATTGGAACATGGTATAACTACTTTAAGGGTGTTACTCTCGAGGTAACGGATGTCAATATGGGCGTTTCTTTAGCTCCAGGTGAATTTTTTCTATATTCAGAAAAACCATTAGATGGATATGGTACATCAACTTCTCTAAAAGAAGACGATTTGCAAGTTGCAAGTTTGATGATTTATCCTCAGCCAATAACTGAATTGACTAGTTTTGCATCTTCATCGGAGATTGAACGTATCGAAATATTCTCAATCACAGGAGAGTTGAGATTGTCGGTAATTGGCGAGTCTGATAACGTGACTGTTAATACCTCTTCGCTTTCAAAAGGGGCTTATGTAGCTCGTGTTTCGTTGAAAAATGGTAGCCAGCAAGTACAACAAATAATAAAGTAGTTTTCTATCAAATATCATCAGGAATCTCTCTTACCTTTACCGGTTTGAGAGATTTTTTTTGCACGTTTTATTATAATCGAACGATAATCCATATCTTTAAAAACTTTATCAATATTTAATTTTTTCGATTAATAGATTGCTCTATGGCAAAAATATTCACAATTAAAGATAGCAAGGTTGCTCGCTGGAGTGTTCTGTTGCTTACTTCGGTAACGCTTTTTGCAGCTTACTTTTTTACCGATGTCCTTTCGCCTCTCGAGGATGTTCTTCTAAAATTACGTCACTGGGATGGTGATCAATATGGTTTTTTTGCTGGCCAATATTCATTCTTGAATATTATTGGGTTTATGATTATTGGTGGTGCCATTCTCGACAAACTCGGAATTCGCAAAACAGGACTTTGGTTTATTTTGCTCATGTTGGTAGGTGCATCCATAAAATACTATGCTTTAACAGATTACTTTAACAACGGTGGTTTTGGGTATGCCTTTTTTAACTCCTTTTGGGTCAATTATCAGCCCTCTGTTAAATTAGCGTCATTGGGTTTTATGATATTTGGTTTAGGTTCTGAAGTGGCAGGCATTACGCTTACAAAGGTTGTTGTTAAATGGTTTAATGGTAAGGAGTTGGCTATGGCTATGGGCTTGCAAGTCGCTATTTCACGCTTGGGAACGGGTGCTGCTTTTGTGCTCGCGCCAAGGTTGGCTTCTCGAATGTCTTTAAGCGCTCCTATTGTTTTTGGTATAGTCCTTTTGGCCATCGGATTGGTTGCCTTTTTAATTCATTCTGGCTTCGATATGAAACTCGATAAACAACAAACAAATGCCGATGGAGAAGTGACGGAAGAGGTGTTTAGATGGAGTGATTTGCCTAAAGTAATGGCCAATAGAGGATTTGTCTATATATCAATGCTTTGCGTTTTGTTTTATTCCTGTGTGTTTCCATTCATGAAGTTTGCCACGAATTTGATGATTAACAAATATGGCGTGAATAGTGAGTTGGCAGGATTGATTGTATTTGTTCTGCCCTTTGGAACTGTTTTACTCACACCTCTTTTTGGCTGGGTTATAGATAAAAAAGGGAAAGGGGCAACCATGATGATTTTAGGTTCTGTACTACTTGTTTTGGTACACCTATTATTTGCCTTTTTACCTGGCAATGTTTATTTGGCGCTCTTAGGAATGTTTTTACTCGGAATTGCCTTTTCATTGGTGCCATCTGCTCTTTGGCCTGCAGTACCTAAAATTGTACCCGAACAATACCTTGGTTCTGCTTACGCCATGATTTTCTGGGTTCAGAATATTGGCTTATGGATTTTTCCTATTCTAATAGGCTCTGTTCGTGAGTGGAGTAACCCAGGTGTTTCAGCGGCTATTCAACAAGGAAGTTCTGTTACATTTGATTATACAATGCCCATGCTTATGCTTGTTTTAGTTGGTGTTGTTGCAATTTTATTTGCCATATTCTTAAAGCAAGCCGATGCAAAAAGGGGGTACGGTTTGGAGTTGCCATCTGGCGAATGACATTTAAAGTAAAATTTATTATAATTTAACACTATTTTAACGCTTGGATGTTATTTTTTCGTTTATATTTGCATTGTAGATTTTTTTCATAGTTTGGTAACCGAAAGGTTAAGGGTTTTTGGAAGGCAGATTCTTTATGGATCTGCCTTTTTTTATGTCCCTTTTTTTGTTCCTGATTAATGGCTTTTTAAAAGAGTTTAATTGGACTTGCGTTAAAGCTTTCCGATAAGATATTTTGACCGCCCCTGATTTTTTTAAGATCTTAAATTTCTCAATTCTTAATAATTGGCTCTCCATTTGATGAGCCATTTGATGAGCCATTTGAGCCTAAATAGCGCGCTGCTCCCTCTTTTACATTTCATTAACCCCCATTTAACCAAAGTTAAACATTTTTCTATTTAACAAATTTTAACAACTAAACGTATTGAAGTTGGGTTGGTTGTTCTATTTTTGAACCACTGAAAAGTTATGAGTTGAAATTCTGTTAAAATTAACTATTTATAAATATGGAACAAGCAGTTGATATCCGCGAATTAAATGAGAGAATTAAGCTGGAAAGCTCTTTTGTAGACTTGCTCACTATTGAGATGAACAAGGTGATTGTGGGGCAAAAACATTTGGTAGAGAGCCTTTTAATTGGGTTGCTATCCGATGGTCATATTTTGCTTGAAGGGGTTCCTGGTTTGGCTAAAACCCTTGCCATTACTACTCTTTCAACCATTGTTGATGCTAAGTTTAGCCGTATTCAGTTTACTCCCGATTTGTTGCCTGCCGATTTACTTGGTACACTTATCTATTCTCAAAAAACAGAGGAGTTTATTGTTAAAAAGGGTCCTATCTTCACCAATTTTGTTTTGGCCGATGAGATCAACCGTGCTCCAGCTAAAGTACAAAGTGCATTGTTAGAAGCTATGCAAGAGCGTCAGGTAACATTGGGTTCTCAGACGTATAAATTGGAGGAGCCATTCTTGGTGTTGGCAACTCAAAACCCTATTGAACAAGAGGGTACATATCCTTTACCAGAAGCTCAAGTCGACCGTTTTATGCTTAAAGTGGTTATACACTATCCTAAAAAAGAGGAAGAGCAAATGATTATTCGTCACAACTTGGCTCAATCATTTCCAAAGGCTTCAAAAATATTGAAACCTGACGATATTATTCGTGCTCGTAAAGTGGTGAAGGAAGTGTATATGGATGAGAAGATTGAAAAATATATCGTTGATATTGTTTTTGCTACTCGTTTTCCTGCCGATTACAAACTAGAGAAGTTCAAAGATATGATTTCTTATGGTGCTTCGCCACGTGCGAGTATCAGTTTAGCAATGGCTTCAAAGGCGTATGCATTTATTAAACGCAGAGGTTATGTAATTCCTGAAGATGTGCGTGCGGTGTGTCACGATGTTATGCGTCACCGTATTGGTTTGAGCTACGAAGCTGAGGCAAATAACATTACTTCGGAAGAGATTATTAACGAAATCTTAAACGCTGTTGAGGTTCCTTAATGGCTTAGGTATTGAGAATATTTTATATCTATTCACAATTCTTAAACTTGAAAAGTGGAAGCAACAGAGTTATTAAAAAAGGTACGCCAGATAGAGATTAAATCTCGAGGGCTGTCGAGCAATATATTTGCGGGGGAATACCATAGTGCCTTCAAGGGGCGTGGTATGATGTTTAGCGAAGTGCGTGAGTATCAGTATGGCGATGATATTAGAAACATTGACTGGAACGTAACGGCTCGTTTTAACCATCCGTTTATAAAGATTTTCGAGGAAGAGCGTGAAATGACGGTGATGTTGATGATTGATGTTTCGGGCTCACGCGAGTTTGGAACAACCAATAACATCAAAAAGAACATCATAACCGAAATTGCGGCTGTACTCTCTTTCTCGGCCATTCAGAATAATGATAAGATTGGGGTTATCTTTTTTTCAGATCGAATAGAGAAGTTTATTCCACCGAAAAAAGGTCGCAAACATATCTTGTTTATTATTAGGGAGTTAATAGATTTTACGCCAGAACATAAGAGCACTAATATTGAGGAGGCATTAAAATATCTTACCAGTGCCATTAAAAAGCGTTGTACTACGTTCGTCATTTCCGATTTTATTGACGATAATTTTGAACACAGTTTGCGTATTGCCAATCAAAAGCATGATGTGGTGGCGATACGGGTGTATGATGAACGTGAAACAGAGATGCCTTCTATTGGGCTGATAAAAATGCGTGATGCCGAGAGTGGACAAGATATGTGGGTTGATACCTCTAGTCAGGCAGTACGTGATAATTACGCCAAATATTGGAGTGATACGAATGAGAAAATTAATCTGCTTTTTGCCAAATGCGGTGTCGACAATGTGTTGGTAAATACGAGTGACGACTACGTAAAGGCGTTGATGACGATGTTTAAAAAGCGTATTTAAATCAATATAAACAATTCTATTTCACTTGATTACAATGAAAAGATTGAAGAAGTATATACTGCTGGTTTTAATGCTAGTGCCACTCATAGGTGCATTGGGACAAACGGAGGTGAATGTAAAAGCCACGCTCGACTCAACGCGCATTTTTATTGGTGGTCAGATCGATTTAAAACTTGAGGTGAG
>JAYVSA010000244.1:0-1736 GCA_043775765.1 Breznakibacter sp.
ATGATTTATTTTGGCAAAATCAGTATTATTTTTTGCACCGACTCTATTCTAAATAAAAAAAGAGCAACCCAATTTTAATCGAGTTGCTCTTTTTTATACTATAACTTAAAAATTATTTTATGACCTTGTCTATTTCATCAAGTTTTTCATTTAAAAGGGCAATATTGCGTTTACCAGCCTCAATTTTATTGTTTATTTCGGTAATAAAGGCGCTCGATGTTTTCGATTTTGAAAAGAATCCAATGTTATTCTCTAATGTAGCAATCTCACTCTCTAAAGCTTTTAGTTTGGATATAATCTGATTTCTCTCGCTTATAATACGATTATCACCACCTCTTTCGCCACCCGATTTGTAATTAGATATCTTCGATTTGAAGTTCTCCATATTCTTTTCACGACTCTCAATGGCACTATTCTTTAAAATAGCATTTAATGCATCGTTAAATTCGAGGTTCAATTTATCTTTCTCCTTAAATGGGACGTGACCAATTTGAAGCCATTTGGTACGAAGTGCTCTAACAGCCTCAATATTCTCATCTTTAGAAGTAGCTAGTTTATAATTTTTTGCTTCTTCTAAAACGGCTTTTTTATCCTCTAAATTCTTTGCCTGTTCGCTATTTGCCTGTTTCTTGTTTTTATCTTTTTCAGTAAAAAACTGATCGCACGCTGCTCTAAATCTATTCCACAGTGCATCCGACTGTTTCTTTGGAGTGGGGCCAACAGTGCGCCACTCTTGTTGAAGTTTTATCAGCTCATCAGCGGTATTTTTCCAATCAGTAGACGTCGCAAGTGACTCAGCTCTTTCGCACAACTCCGTTTTTTTAGATAAGTTGCCATGTTGCGAATCTTTGTATTTTGCGTAAAACTCACGTTTTTTCTCATAAAATTGATCGCACAAGCCTCTAAAACGTTCGTAAATGATAGTATTCTCTGATTTTGGTGCAAATCCAAACGTTTTCCAACTTTTCTGACATTCCAAAAGCTCTTCTGTTTTTGAATCCCAATCTTTTGGCGAAACAGGTAAAACAGCAGTAATAGACTCAACCTTTGCACAAAGGGCTTGTTTACCTTCTAGGTTAGCGTTGAGTTGTTCTTTTATAGAATCAAAATAGGCATGATATTTTTGGTAAATCTCATCACCCAAAGCCTTAAATCTCTGCCAAACTTCATCTTTCATCTCCAATGGAACTGGGCCAGCCTCTTTCCACTCATTATGAAGGCGTTGCATTGCTTTTTGCGCTTTTAGTATTGACGACTCCTTTAATAGAGTTTCGGTTTTTTCAATTATCTTCAATTTTACTTCAAGATTCTTTTTAAAATCAAGCTCTTTAAGTTCTTTGGTGATTTTTGCTAAATCGTAAAATTGGTCAATGTAGTGTTGGTAAGTATCCCAAAGGTCTTTACCCTTAGCGTTAGGAACAGCACCAATCTCACGCCATTTTTGTTGCAAGGCTTTAAATTCATTAAAGCTGTCGTTATTAAGGTTTTGTGAACTTACAAGCTCTTTTATCTCCTCAATAATATGTCGTTTTGATAATAGATTCTCCTCCTTAACTTGTTCTAATTTCTGACCAAATTGGAATCTACGATCTTTATAGAGCTTGTATAATTCGCGTAATTCGGCCTCTAATGGGTCTGGTGCAGGACTAAATGCTTCTTCACTCTCATTGCTTTCGTTGTGTGCGTTTCTAAGAATATCGAGCTCTTCATCACGCTTTCTATAATAGAATTGTTTT
>JAYVSA010000245.1:0-5935 GCA_043775765.1 Breznakibacter sp.
TCTCTCTTCTTGTTCAGAAGAGACCATGGATAAAATAAATGAAGACGTAAATCATCCAACTAATGTTCAAACTAAATATACATTAACCGATGCCATAACAGCTACCGCATTCTCAGTGACTGGAAGCGATCTGGCATTCTACTCTTCTGTATATATTGAACATAACGTTGGCACATACGGTCAATTACATGATGCAGAACTGAGATTGGGCAGCCAAATTTATTCTTCATCAACCTATGATAACAGTTGGAAATCGATTTATCAAAACATGTATAATTTAAAAACTGTTATTGATAAATGTTCTACAGGTAAAGAAGTCGGTAATACAACAAACTTAGGAATTGCACAGGTATTAACGGCTTACAATTTAGGGATACTCACAGACCTATTTGGAGATGTTCCATATACTGAATCACTTCAGCCAGGAGTTATTTATCAACCTAAAATAGATAAACAAGAGGACATTTATACCAATATATTTAAATTATTACAAGATGGCATAAATAATCTTCAACTTGATACTGATGTTCCAAATCTTGGAGATCAAGATCTTATTTATGGTGGAAATAAAGATCTCTGGATTATGGCGGCAAAAGGTTTGGAAGCACGTTATAAAATGAGATTATCATTCAGAAAAACCGATTACGATGGAGTAATTTCTGCTGCCAATCAATCTTTTACTAAAGCATCTGAAGAGTTTAAGTTCAGTGCATACGACGGTGGTAGTGCTACCTCTCCATTCTACGCGTTTTATAATGATAGAGATTATCTTAGCGCTAGCCAGAGTCTGCATGATAAATTAGTAGCACGAAACGATCCAAGAGATGTTGTCTTTTTTAAAAAATATCCTGGAAAACAAACTTTACCATTCGCTCAAAATGGAAATCCAGAAATGGTTATTGGAAAATTTGGTATTTGTGGTTTGTTAAGTCCAAAAGCACCAACCTTTATGCTTAGCTATTCAGAAGTTCTTTTTTTGAAAGCAGAAGCGTATGCTAGAAAATCTGATTTAGTAAATGCAGAGGCTCAATTAAAATTAGCTATTAATGCAAGTTTTGAAAAGGTTGGATTACTTTCAACAGATGCCGATACATATTTCACAACTGAAGTAAAAGCTCTTTTTGATGCTAATCCACTTCTTGAAATAGCTACTCAAAAATATTTCGCATTTTATCAAGACGAAGCTGTTGAAGCATATAGTGACTATCGTCGTCAAGCGGCAATGGGTACAACAATTTCTCTTGATAATGGTCTGACATTTCCGTTAAGATTTACCTATGGAGTTTCTGATGTTACAACAAATCAAAACATTTTTGATGCATTTGGTGACGGGACCTACATTAAAACAGATAAAGTTTGGTGGGCTGGCGGTACACGTTAACCATTAAGTTTACATCATAAAAAAAGCCACCTTAAACCAGTGGCTTTTTTTATGATGAAACTCCCCAAACCCACAACTACATTATCAAAAAAAGTTATTTTAAACCACTCTAATTTGGTTTTATAATCAAAAGACAAAATAACATCGCCCCAACTACTTTTACATAGTTGGGGCGATGTTGTGTTTAAGCGAGAATAGGACTATTTCTCTTGCAGTTTTATGAGGTTGAGTGCCGAACCGGCTTTAAACCACTCTATTTGCTGTTCGTTATAGGTATGATTTGCTATAATAACATCTTTAGAGCCGTTGCTATGAACGATTTCGATGGTTATTGGTTTGCTTGGTGCAAAATCTTTTAGGTCGATAAAATTAAAAGTATCGTCTTCTTGAATGAGGTTGTAATCGCTCTCTTTGGAGAAGGTAATACCCAACATACCTTGCTTTTTAAGGTTTGTTTCATGAATACGAGCAAAACTCTTAACCAATACCACCTTTACGCCCAAATGACGAGGCTCCATGGCCGCATGTTCGCGCGACGACCCTTCGCCGTAATTCTGATCGCCCACCACAATGGTAGCCAACCCAGAGGCTTTGTAGGCACGTTGCACAGCAGGCACTTCTCCCAACTCACCAGTGAGTTGATTCTTCACTTTATTGGCTTCGCCATTAAATGCATTAATAGCTCCGATGAGCATGTTGTTTGATATATTGTCGAGGTGTCCGCGGTAGTTTAACCAAGGTCCTGCCATTGAAATATGGTCGGTGGTACATTTGCCTTTAGCTTTGATAAGCAGTTTTGCGCCCATAATGTTTTTGCCATCCCAAAGAGCGAAAGGCTCAAGGAGTTGTAAGCGACTGGATTTTGGATCTACAGCAACCACCACTTTACTTCCATCTTCTGCTGGCGCTTGATATCCATTATCTTCCACAGCAAAGCCATGTGGAGGTAGCTCATACCCCATAGGAGGATCAAGTGTTACCCATTCGCCCTTTTCATTTTGTAGCTTGTCGGTAATTGGATTAAAGCCCAAATCTCCTGCAATAGCCAAAGCAGTAACGAGTTCAGGAGAACCAACAAATGCATAAGTATTTGGATTGCCGTCGGCACGTTTTGCAAAGTTGCGATTGAAGGAGTGCACAATGGTATTCTTCTCTTTCTTCTCGGCACCTGCACGTGCCCACATGCCAATACAAGGGCCACACGCATTGGCAAAAACCTTACCATCTATTTTATTGAAGGTATCGATTAAACCATCTTTGTCGATGGTGTAACGAACAAGTTCAGAACCAGGCGTAATGGTGAATTCAGCTTTAGCTTTTAATCCTTTCTTAACAGCGTTATTGGCTACAGAGGCAGCACGAGAGATGTCTTCATACGACGAGTTGGTACACGAACCGATAAGACCAACTTCCACTTTAAGAGGCCAACCATTTTTCTCGGCCTCGGCACGCATTTTAGATATTGGCGTAGCACGATCGGGAGTAAAAGGTCCGTTCAGATGCGGTTCGAGAGAGGAGAGATTAATTTCCAATACTTGATCGAAATATTTTGTTGGATTCTCAAGGATTTCTGGGTCGGCATTGAGGTGTTCTTTGATGGCGTTAGCAGCATCGGCCACGTCACTTCTGGAGGTACTTCGGAGGTAACGTTCCATAGAAGCATCGTACCCAAAAGTGGAAGTTGTAGCACCAATTTCGGCACCCATATTACAAATAGTTCCTTTGCCAGTACAAGAGATCGAAGAGGCTCCATCGCCAAAATATTCAACAATACAGCCTGTTCCACCTTCAACGGTAAGCAAACCAGCTACTTTTAGGATCACATCTTTGGGTGATGTCCAGCCACTTAGTTTGCCCGTTAGTTTTATGCCAATGAGTTTTGGAAATTTAAGTTCCCAAGCCATTCCAGCCATTACATCAACCGCATCGGCACCGCCAACACCAACAGCCACCATACCCAAACCACCAGCATTAACGGTGTGGGAGTCGGTACCAATCATCATACCACCAGGGAAAGCATAGTTTTCTAACACCACCTGATGAATAATACCAGCACCAGGCTTCCAGAAACCAATACCGTAGCGGTTGGTAACTGAGCTTAAGAAGTTATAGACCTCTTTGTTAGAGTCTTTAGCACTATTTAAATCTATTTCGGCAGCTATTTTGGCTTGGATAAGGTGATCGGCATGAACGGTTGATGGGACAGCCACTTTGTTCTTTCCTGCTTGCATAAATTGAAGCAGAGCCATTTGAGCCGTAGCATCTTGCATGGCCACACGGTCGGGGTTAAAATCGACGTAAGATTCACCACGAACAAAAGCAGATTGAGGAAAATTGCCATCGAGATGGGCATATAAAATCTTCTCGGTAAGAGTAAGAGGGCGCCCTAATAATTTGCGAGCCTGTTCAATTTTAGCGGGCATCTTATCATAGAAACCCTTAATCATATCAATATCAAAAGCCATAAAAGACAAATTTAATGGATTATATTTTTCAAAATTATCTGAAATTTCTCAATAAACAGTCAAGATAAGAAATAGTTTCTTAACGATGGAAAAAAAGAGGGAAAAGCAGCATGTAACCTTGTATTTAACTAAGCGACCTCCTTTAACCAGGGCAAACGCATTTAAAAATATATCTAAAGAACCAAGATATTTTTCTGTATAGTTATTATCTAACGTAATTGGTGCATCGCACCGAAATATTTGTAGTAAAACAAATTACAAAGAATTATAGGTGCAGAGCACCAAAATCCTATAAAATAAACGATTGGCGCGGTGCTCTGCACCTTCTTGCATACTTCTATTTTATATGCTACAAATATTAAGCGGCTCTGCCGCACTCGTTAAATCGCAAATAAAGCACTATATTCATTTGAATGCGTTTGCCCTGCTCCCCTAACCCCTCCAAAGGCTACTCGTTAAATACATTTTATTTTGGATGAAAAGCAAACAGCTTCTGTTGAAATTATGACCTCCCCTAACCCCTCCAAGGGAGGGGAATAAGACAACAGTTTTGAGACTGGTTATGAAAACGTATTTACGGCGGTGTATTTGAGGTGATTTAATCCAGAATCCACAATAGGAATCTATTACGGATTCTGGGTTTCTTGTTTCTCACTTTGCACCTAATTTTTTAAAGTTACTATAGTGAGAGATGCCACCCCGAGTGGCATCTTTTGTGTTTACACCTTGCAGGTTTTAGCTTTTAGCTTTAAAGTTGGTGCTCCAAACTCCATTAAGAGTGTTCCGAGCAGTAACATTGGTGTTTAGTACTTTATTAATAGCATCAGGAAACAGCAAATTGCTGTTCTGAACTTCGGTTTTGGTGTTATTAACGAGATATTTGCCTAGAATAACTCCGATATTGGTGTTCTTTTAGGCAATTTTATTTTAAAAATGGTCCGTTATTGGCGTTACTAACGGAAATTTTCTCAAAAACAACACCGTTAATGGCGTTAATTACGGCAACATTGCCCAAAAAAGCTTCGAAGTCGAAGTTCAGAACAGGAATATTGGAGTTTGGAGCAGCAATTTCCCTATTCAGAGCACCAATATTGGAGCTCTTGACGCCATTGTTTGCTTTGTGGGCTGAGCGTTTTTTAGTTGTTTAGCCTTATTTCGAGGCTGTTGGCAAGACAATGCCCTCGTCGAACACATTGATAGTGTCGATAGTAAGATAACTCCTATTTGTGAAGCTAATACAAGACCTCCCCTAACCCATCCAAAGGCTACTTTTTAGATACATTTTATTTGTGGTAAAAAACAAATAGCTT
Source organism: Breznakibacter sp. (assembly GCA_043775765.1). Classification (GTDB taxonomy): domain Bacteria; phylum Bacteroidota; class Bacteroidia; order Bacteroidales; family Marinilabiliaceae; genus JAGPHP01. Next base: position 5,157 of record JAYVSA010000245.1, read on the forward strand.
CCATTGAGATTCAGACCTCCCCTAGCCCCTCCAAGGGAGGGGAATAAGGCAAAAATTTTGAGGCAGGTTGTGAGAGCGTTATTTACGGCGGTGTATTTGAGGTGATTTGAGTTTTACACAGTCAACGTGTTGTGCAAGCGTGAAGGATTGGCGCGGAAATCCTTTTTGCCCCATGGGAGAACGATTAAAGAACGGAGAGACGTTGTGGGGCAAAAAGATTGGAGCAAAAAGCCTGACAGCAAGGGCGATATAAATTTATATGGAGTAATTGGCCTAGGACGTAACGTGTTGAGGAATGCCCTTGGTGGCACGCCCAATTAATAGAAAATTGGTTACTAAAGAGTGTCTAAAAACTGCTTTACGGCCTCTGCACAACGTTCGCCATCGATAGCCGACGAGGCAATGCCACCTGCGTAACCAGCTCCTTCGCCACATGGAAAGAGGGCGGTGATTTGGGTGTGTTGCATGGTTTGCGGATTACGCGGAATGCGTACGGGCGAGGAGGTGCGAGACTCGGTGCCAACCACGAGGGCATCGTTGGTGAGGAAGCCATTGGCATAGCGTCCGAACTGCTTAAAGCCCTCTTGCAGACGGTGGGATATTTCCTGTGGCAGGAGAAAATGGAGGGGCGATGAGACCACGCCAGGCACATAAGAGCAGGGTGGTAAATCGTACGAAAGCTGTCCGTTGACAAAATCGGCCAATCCCTGCGCGGGCGCTTTTGTACCACCTCCACCGTTGATATAACAGAGGCGCTCTACTTCTTGCTGATAGTACAA
>JAYVSA010000246.1:0-11491 GCA_043775765.1 Breznakibacter sp.
CAATAACTTTCTACGCCCCCCCCCCATGTATTTTAATAGAATTGGCCAAACCAAATAGAATTGTTCCTCTGTACCAATACTCCAACTCTGCGCGCAATACGGAACTAGTCCAAAAATAGCAAAAACAATATTGGCAAAGAAGAAAATATACAATAGTAATTTATAGCCAAGAAAAGTTTGCGTTACAGTTGCATCATAACCTGGTAGGTTTAAAATAGTTATGTAGGGCAGTACAAAGAGCGAGAGAATAACTACCAAGAAGTATAGAGGCCAAATACGGAGTGCTCTTCTGATATAAAATTTTGGAATGTTTATATTGAGGCTTTTTTTCTCCTCCGACAATAGAAGATAGGTAATTAGAAAACCACTCAATACAAAAAAAAGGCTTACTCCTTGTGGCCCAATCGAAGATATAAAGGGAGACTCGCCATAAAGACTATCAAGATGGTATATTCGTTTAAATTGTTCAATATGGTGGATAATAACCAGCAGTGCCGCCGTAAAGCGTAATGCATTGAGGTTGGGAAAGTAGATTTTATTCATTTAGAAAGATGTGCCTATTCAACTATTTAAATCGTAATCTGAACTGATTAAATGAGTGCTTGTTATTTTTATCATCTACAAGAGATGTTATTTTTAAGAGTCCTTTACCACAAACCACAACTGGGTGGTTGTTGCTCTTAAAGATTAGTTTTCCAGGTGTTCTGTTCTCTATTAATACATCATTAACCTGTTCTGCGGAAAGTATTCGATACTCTTTATCGTTTACATAACACTTAGCGCCGTTAAAAGGATAGCCAACACTGTTAATGAATCGCTCAATACGTTCCGATGAATCGTGCCAATTAATTTGATAGTCCTCTTCATCTCTCCATAAGGAATAAGAGGCTAAACTCTCATTTTGCTTACTGCGAGGAAGTGTTTCTCCAGTGTTAAGAAAAGTTAGAAGCTTAATGGTCATACTTTCATACAACGTTGCAACTCTACTTATTGCCTCTTCTATTTTAATTGGATATGTGATATTTAATTGTTCCTGAAAAATTATATCTCCTGTGTCATACTCATTCTCTGCAAAAATCATTGTAGCCCCAATAACTTCTTCGCCATTTATGAGTGCATTAACTAATGGTGCAAACCCACGGTAGCGGGGCAAGAGGGAGTCATGTATAACAAGCAAATTATGACTCTCATTTATTATCCACCTCCAACCAATAGCTAGTTTAAATACATTAGATGATATAGATGGATTTGTATTTCTATTAAAAAAAGGAATATTATGACTTAATGTAATATTGCGAATGTCTTCGTAATAATCATTTTCTATCTCTTTATCTTCAGCTCCAATCACCATTTCAATAGAGGATGATAATCCCTCTTGAATGATTCTAGTAATTGTTTGAAGACCTTTTTGGTTCATCAAATAGAGAATGATTTTCATTAGAAATTAATTTTATTTGACACAATATAACAAGGTCTATTTTTTACCTGTTCAAAGGTGCGACCAATGTATAAACCAACAATTCCAATAAGGGTTATTATAATTCCAGACAGGAACCAAACCGAAACAATTAAAGAGGCGTAACCTATGATGTGTATTTCGCCCATTAATGATCGATAGATTGTATAGAGTGCAAAAATCATTGAGAATAGAGAAATTGTTAATCCTAATTGAATGGTAAGACGTAGTGGTTTATCTGAAAATGAAAGAATAACATTAAATGCCAACGAGAAAAGTCTGAAAAGATTGTATGATGATTTCCCTTCGCTTCGAGAGGCATGTTCAACTGTTATTTCGCTTTTTCTAAATCCAACCCATTGAATCATGGTAGGGAAATACTTGATTTTATCATTCATTTGTAAAACGGCATCAATTGTTTTTCTGTGGTAAATTCCAAAATTAGCCACTTCAGCGTTTTGTTTTGTTTCGGTAAGATACTCAAGCGTTTTGTAAAATATTTTTGATCCAAGTTTTTTGAAGAAGCTATCTCTTCTTTGACTACGTGTGGCGAGAACAATCTCGTAACCCTCTTTGGAGCGATTATATAATTTTAAAATTTCCTCGGGTTGATCTTGTAAATCACCATCCATTACTACAATCCATTCACCCGAAGAGTGCTCAAGACCCGCAATAATGGCGTAATGTTGGCCAAAGTTTTTCGAAAAATGTATTCCCTTGATACGATTATCAATAAGGCATTCTTTTTGAATTTCGAGCCAATCATTGCCAGGACTTTGATCATTCACTAAAATAATTTCATAACTCTCGGTTATTTTAGTTAGTGTCTCTTTTAAGCGCATACAAAGCTCTGTTACAAAAGCATCACAACGATAGAGGGGTACAACAATTGATATTTCAACCATAGTAAACTTTTATATTAATTCGTTTAACACCTTTTCAACCGTATTAATAACCGTTCTATCTAACTCATAAAACATTGGCAATCGAACCAAGGTGTTACTATATCTATCAGAATGAGGTAAATGAACACTCGGGAAGCCCTTCTGTTTTATGTAGTCGCTATCGTGCAGACTCAAATAGTGAAATACCGCTTTAATGTCGAGATTACCCAGATTTTTTATGAATGAGGTGCGTTTTTCAAGAGTTTCAAAAATGAGATAGAACATGTGCCCGTTGTTAGTAGCAAAGTTCGGCAGGGTAGGGAGCTTAAAAAGACCTTTGTTCTCGAGCGGTTTAAGCATATTATAGTAGCTATGCCAGAGTTCTCTTCTTTTGGCTTGAATATCATCTAACCCCTCTAGTTGCGCCCATAAAAAGGCTGCAGTTACCTCGGATGGTAAAAAACTTGAGCCCGTATCCACCCAACCATATTTATTAATCTCACCTCTAAAGAACTCGGCACGGTTGGTGCCCTTTTCCCAAAGTATTTCGGCACGATGCACAAAGCGGTCGTCGTTAATAATGAGCAGTCCACCTTCACCACACTGGATGTTCTTGGTCTCGTGAAAGCTAAAGGTTCCCAAATGGCCAATGGTACCGAGAGGTTTTCCCTTGTAATAGGCGTCAATTGCCTGAGCCGCATCTTCAATTACGAGGATGTTATGCCTTTTGGCGATATCCATTATTACATCCATGTCGCATGCCACACCAGCATAATGTACCACCACAATGGCCTTTGTTTTAGGAGTGATAAGAGCCTCTATTTTAGACTCGTCAACTCCCGGATGATCCTCACGACTATCAGCAAAGATAATCTTAGCACCTTGTCTATCAAAAGCCAAAGCGGTAGAAACAAAGGTGTAAGAGGGCACAATTACTTCGTCGCCCACACCAATGTTTGCCAGCATGGCACACATCTCCAAGGCATCCGTACACGATGTGGTAAGAAGCGTTTTTTTAGCTCCAAGCTTCTCTTCAAAATAGGCTTGGCACAACTTTGTGTATTTGCCATTGCCCGATAGATGACCAGAGGACACAGCATCATAAATGTAATGCACCTCTTTGCCAGTGATATAGGGTTTATTAAATGGGGTCATATTATTTTTTTCTATAATTAGCGTTAGTTTTTGTTCTTTGTTGGCACGGTAAGTAATGTATTTGAACTGCATTCGTGACTTGTACCTCGACTAGTGAAAGCTTTTGTTTAATTGGTGCAAATTTTATAAAACCTGCCAATAACCGCCTTTATCGGGGCCAATACGCTGGATAATTCCTTTAGCTACCGCGCAGCAAGGGGCAAAGAAACGAAGTACGACGAAGTCAATTAAAAATCAACAAAGCTAATAGCACAGCAGCAGTGGGGTTTTGTCACTCTTCAGTTAAAGACAGAGTTCCGCGTCCCGATTACTCATTAAGTCGTCGGCTTACTTCCTCTTTTAATTTGGGTAGATGATTTATGACAATACTCCAAATCAAATCATCTGATATTTTATCATATCCGTGAATTATTCTATTGCGGGTACCAATAATTTTCTCAACATTATCAAGCATGAAATCCTTGTCCTTTTTAAGTATCCTATTAGCCGCTTCTCCAATTATTTCCAAATCACGCTCAATTGCCCTTTTTGTCTTTATATCTGAAACGTACTCCTCAAAAATTCTCGGTTTGTTATCATAGTAACTATCAATCTCATTTATCGATTGTAAAATGTCATAAAGCCAGGTTTTAATATCATTATCCATATATCAATTTTTTAGATGAGTCAATCGATTTTCTTAGATATGGATTTTTAATAGCTTTATCCTCAAGTAAGTCTATATCTCTTTTAAGCAATTTCTCCAAAGATGTTTTTAAATCAAAATAATTATCTGCGTAGTCGTAAAGGTCTACACCTGAGAAATCGACCAATAAGTCTATATCACTCGATTTTTTAAAGTTATCAGACAGGATTGAGCCAAATACAAATAGTCGGCCTACCTTATGTTTATTACATAGAGCCCTTATCTTATCAATATTCTTATCAATTATTCTCATAATTCATTCATTTTAAAACAGATTGAAAATATCCCCTTGCTTGCAAAGAATTGCACAGCAAGGAGATATTTTCTAGGTCTTTGGAATTCGTTTCATTTAGAATATTCTAATATAAAGTGAAGTGTCAAAGATCTCTAAACACAGCTTCGCCCCTCTCAGTCACATAAATAACTACGTAAATGAACTAAAATGTTGGAGGCACTCATCTTACAACCAAGCAAAAGTAACATTCTGAGCGGTTTTTTAAAACGGATGGTAAACATTTTTTGTATTTAAATGGTAAAAGTTGTTCTGCCGAGAGGTTTTTATCGTTGTGACGCAGAGATACGCAAAGAGGAAAAAATAAACTGTAAAACAAGGATAAAGAGAATCTTATTACTCTTAAATTATTAACAATTTTAGTTGTCTTTTTATGTGGTATTTCTCCTATTTCCACTCGTTTACCACTTCAACAACCCTATCAACCTCCTCCTTGGTGAGTACAGGGCTTAAAGGCAAACTAATGACTTCATTATGAATTTGTTCGGTAATAGGGAAGCTTTGGTTATTCCACTCTTTATAAGCATTTTGTTTGTGAGGTGGAATAGGGTAGTGTATGAGTGATTGAATGCCGTTTTGGGTGAGGTATTCCTGAAAGTTTTGTCTGTTTTTTACTCGAACCACAAAGAGATGCCATACATGAGAGCTATTGGTGGAAATATTTTGTGTTTGAGGCGAAGTGAGTGGCAGAATAATGTTTGGATTACAAATTTCAGTGCAATAGCGTTGAGCAATAGCTCTTCTCTGCAGAGTCTCTTTTACTAAATATTGTAACTTAACATTTAAAATGGCTGCCTGAATCTCATCCAAACGTGAGTTAATACCCTTATATTCATTGATGTATTTTTCTTGAGATCCATAATTAGCGAGGGCTCTAATAACTTTTGCCAACTCTGAATTATTGGTTGTCACAGCACCGCCATCGCCCAAAGCACCTAGGTTTTTTCCTGGGTAAAAGCTGTGCCCCGACGCATGACCAATATTACCAGCTGTGCGAGACAAGTGCGTTTTCTCATTGTAATAGCTTGCGCCGTGTGCTTGAGCCGAATCTTCAATAATCTTGAGATTATAAACCTCTGCAAGTCTCTCTATTTCAGGATGTATTGCTATTTGTCCGTAGAGATGCACAACGAGAATAGCCTTGGTTCGGGATGTTATTTTGGACTCTATTTTGGAGGGATCAATGTTATAGGTGTCGATGTTGGGTTCAACCAACACAGGCGTGAGATTATTTTGAGTAATGGCAAGTATAGAGGCGATATAGGTGTTGGCTGGCACAATAATTTCGTCACCCTCGTGCATAATTCCCATCTCTTTATATGCCCGAAATATGAGGGTAAGTGCATCGAGCCCATTAGCAACACCAATACAGTGAGTTGAACCGCAAAAAGAGGCGTAGTTTTGTTCAAATGCCTTAACCTCGGCACCTTGCAAGTACCAACCCGATTCAATAACCCGATTGACAGCCTCTTTAAGTTCGTCAGCATACTGATTATTGATTGTTTGGAGGTCGAGAAATTTAATCATGGGAGCACTTTTTGAACCGAAAAATGAATATAACTAGAGCAATTTGAAATTCTGATAGTCGTGATAGTCGCGAATATAATCATCTTCCGAAAAGCTGTGCGAAACAAGCACCAAACAGATGGCACCAGAGGAGAAGTTGAGTTCGTGCGCCCAAATGCCTGGCGGAATGTGCAAGCCATAGAAGGGTCTGTTGAGCGATACCGTTTTATTGTTAATTCCGTCATCGAGCAGCACATCGAAGCTACCACTGGCTGCAACAAGAAACTGATGGCACTCTTTATGAGCATGAGCACCGCGCTCCTCCCCAGCAGGGATGTCGTAGAGATAAAAGATTCGTTTGATACCAAAAGGTAAGTTTTTTGCTCCTTCTGCTATGGTGATGTTACCCGAGCGACTTTGATTTTTAGGAAGTTGAATGACTGAGCAGTCAAATATTGTTACCTTATTCATTTACAAGCCTCTTTAAAGAGTTCAAAATCATGTATATACTCCTCTTCTTCGTATCCTTTTGAGGAAATAACTAAGGCCAACGAATTGGTTGAGAAGTTCTCTATTCTGCGCCACGTTAACTTCGGGATATAGAGTCCATAATACGATCTGTTGAGGGAGAATTTTTGCTCTTGAACACCATCGTGAAGCACAATGTCGAAACTGCCAGACAGAGCTACAATAAGCTCCTCGGTATCTTTAAAGGCGTGACTACCACGTGTTTCACCACCAGGCACATCATAAATCCAATAGGTGCGTTCAATTTTAAAGGGAATTTGATTCTCTTCTTCAATAAAGGATAGATTGCCTCGTTCGTCGAGAATCTTGGGTAAATTAATGATTTGTATAGAACGATTGATTGTCATAATTGCTTATTATCCTACAATATGGCAAATATATAATAAAAAATGTTCTGCGACTAAGCGAGGGTGTCTAAAAAGGGTCAAGTTCTCGCAAAGACGCAAAAAATCGTGCTTTAGCAATGGGAATTAACGAATAGATAAATTGGTGCGGCAGAGCCGCTAGATATTTGTAGTAAGATAAATATTAAATCTGCCAGAAGGTGCATCGCACCGCAATATCCGTTTTCTGATAAAATTACGATGCTCTGCACCTTTGTATCTTAGTTCCTTGTTTTACTACAAATGTCTCAGTGCTCTACACCTATTATTTGTTGCGTTTTTCCCAAGCTAGCGCAGGTTTGTGACCAGTGACTTTTTGGTCAACGAATTAACGCCAATTAACACGAATTAATCATTTGTAATTAGTTTTAATTCGAGAAAATTAGTTGACAAAAAAATATTTGCTGTCCCATGGATGGTTGAAATGCAACACAATGACTCTCGGCTTTGCCGCTTTGCTTGCAAAGAATTGTGCTGTAGCAATGGGTGGTGTAACTTCGTTAATCGTTAATGACGTGATAATTTACCTCTGCCTGAGAAAGAAATGGGTTATAAAAGATAGGATTTTACCATCCACACACCAAAAGCCACAACGGCCAGGATGACAATGGTTGCCCCTGCAATTTTATTTATCAGCCAGAGACGTCGGAGATTAATTTTAGAACGAAATAGGTTGACAATGGAAGTAAGGCTAAACCACCAAGAGCAGGCACCAATAAAAACGCCGAAAACCAACAGTATTTGACTCAAGAGCGTGTTACTTGCTTCTACTACACGAAAAGCGGCAAAGAGGGTTACAAAAAAGAAGGCTACTAATGGATTGGCAATAGTAAACATAAAGGTAGACAAAAAGTCTTGAAGAAGCTTTGTCTTTTGATTACTTTGTTTACGCAATTGTACTGCCGGATTGGTGAAGAATATTTTTAAACCCATAAATACCAGAATAACGACTCCGATAATTTGAATGAAAAGGATTTTTTTTTCAACAAAACCAACAATAAACGAAAGACTAAAGCCCGCAAGGGTGGCATAGATAGCGTCTGACGTTGCTGCACCCATACCTGAGACAAAACCCGACATTCGACCACGACTCAATGTGCGCTGAACACATAGTACACCAATAGGACCAAGAGGGATCGAGGCCAATATTCCTATTAAAATTCCTTCTATGAAAATGGTAATTTGCATTAAGCAAAATTAAAATAAATTGATAACTTTTTGTGTGATAAATGAAGTTTTTAAAGAAAACAATCATTTTAGCTTTAAAAGAGCTATAAAATATTGAAGAATGGATCTATTTTCTCTTTAACAATAGGAGGCATTCTTACGGGTTTGCGGGTTTTAATATCCACAAAAACGAGTGTAGTAAACCCCTCATTAATAACCTCGTTGTGTTGGTTTCTGATGGTGTAGTCGAATCTTATTTTCGCTGTTGGATACTCCTTAACCATGGTCGTTACCGTAAGCAAATCATCATAATGCGAGGGCTTAATATATCGAACATTTAAATCGGCCAATGGGAGCATGATACCAGCTTTTTCAACCGTAGTATAAGGCAAACCAATCTCCCGAAAGAGTTCATCGCGGGCTATCTCGTAAAACTTCGGATAGTTCGCATTATTACAATAGCCCATTGGGTCGGCATCAAAATATCGAACTCTAATATTGGTAGTTCCTTGAATCATAAACGTTAGTTTTGACTATTTAAATGGGGAATTGGGCTCTTTTGCCATGTGATTATACGACAATTTATCGAGTAGAGCAGGCAACCATTTGCTTAAGAAAACGGTTACTTTCCCCTCCACAAACGTAAGGATAATGGTGCGTTTGCGCTTGATGATACCTTTATAGACATGCTGAGCCACCTCTTCGGCACTCATCATACTCTGTTCGTTGCGTGGTGTTTCGCCCTGCGTTTCACCGTTCTCGGTAAGTGCTGCTTTACGCACGTTGGAGGCGGTAAACCCTGGTGCAACCACTAAAACATGAAGTCCTTTCTTAAGATTCTCTACGCGAACTGTTTCTAAAAAACCATTCATAGCAAATTTGGAGGCCGAGTAGCCACTTCTGCCAGGCAGACCAATGAAACCAGCGATAGAAGAGATGCCTACCACACTACCTTTTGTTTTAAGAAGATGGGGTAGTGCATATTTGGTGCAATAAACAGTGCCCCAAAAATTAACATCCATCAACGTTTTTAGTACCGATAAATCAGTCTCTTCAAAGAGACCACGCATTGATAAACCAGCATTATTAATGAGAATATCTATTTGTCCAAACTGAGCCATTGTGGCTTCAATGAGGCGTTTGCAATCGGTCTCAATGGAAACATCGGTTTGTATAGAGATGGCCTTTCCACCACTATTGTTTATTTCTAGCTCAATATTGGCCATTTGAGTGATGTTTCGAGCAGCCAAAACAACCGATATACCATTCTTAGCCAATTCTTTTGCTATGGCTAACCCAATACCAGAAGAAGCTCCTGTAACTATTGCAACCTTATTATTCATTATAAATACCTATTTGTGATGCAAAGATGAAAATAAAAACAGAAAAATAAAGAAATAAAAGAGAATTTGTAGAAACGTTCATTTCATTTGTTCTGCCCTTTTTGTATATTTTTAACACAGTTATATAGGATTATTTTATCTTTTTTAGTTGGTGGAACAGAAAAAACTCAGTTAATTTGCATATTATTAAAGGTCAACCATTAAGGATGATAAGTGAACAAGTTAGGGGGTTCAGACGTTTAATAGGAAATTTTAGAGTTGTAATATTTAAATAATTATAATAGATGAAAGTAGGAAAAAATAAGTTCGTAAAACTCTCTTATGAGTTGCGTACCGACAGTTCAAACGGAGAAATCATTGAAAAGACAGAAGATGTATCTCCTCTTGAATTCGTGTTTGGAGCAGGAAGAATGCTTGAGATGTTTGAAGACAAGTTAGTAGGGTTAGTAGCGGGTGATAAATTTGACTTTAGTCTTGATGCAGAAGAGGCTTATGGTACAAAAGACGAAGAAGCTATTGTTGACCTTCCATTAGAGATTTTTCAAGCAGATGGCGTTGTTCAAGATGATTTATTGGTAGTAGGTAACTCTATTCCGATGATGGACTCTACAGGTAATCGTTTGAATGGTTTAGTTTTAGAGGTTACTGAAGAAACTGTTAAGATGGATTTTAACCATCCACTTGCGGGTGAGACTTTGTTTTTTAAGGGCGATGTTCTTGCTGTTAGAGAAGCAACAGAAGATGAACTCATTGCAGCAAGTAATCAAGGTGGTGGCGGTTGCGGAAGTGGCGGCTGTGGCTCAGGTGGTTGTGGCTCTGGTAGCTGTGGCACAGAAGAGAGTAGCGAAGCAGGTAGCTGTAGCTCGGGTAGCTGTGGTTGTGGATGCTAATACGCATTTAATAAATACAACATATTTAAAAGATGGTATTTTCGAAAGAGATACCATCTTTTTTTTATCCCTTGGATGATTTTCTTTAGTCTTGATTTAGAGCGATTTGAAAAGTTGTAAGACAAAAGCACACAATGGAATATTCCTTTGACGCAATTGATATTGTAAAGACAATTACCGCTATATTTTAATGCGTTTGCCCTAGTGCGTATTGTTAAAACAGCTATTTTTTTCTATTTTTGCATTCAAATACATTATTATGGCAGGAAATTCTTTTGGTACTATATATAAGCTAACAACGTTTGGCGAATCGCATGGAAAAGCAGTTGGGGGTGTTATAGACGGCGTTTCTCCTGGATTAGAGGTTGATGAGATATTTATTCAGAATGAGTTGAATCGTCGTAGACCAGGACAATCGTCTATCACCACACCGCGTGATGAGAAGGATAAGATTGAGATTCTTTCTGGTATTATGGACGGTAAAGCGACTGGTACACCTATTGGATTTTTAATTTGGAACGAAGATCAACGCTCGAAAGACTATACAAATATAAAAGATGTTTTTAGGCCATCGCATGCCGATTACACCTATCAGGCAAAGTATGGTATTCGTGACTATAGAGGTGGCGGGCGCTCAAGTGCTCGTGAAACTATTTCGCGCGTAGTAGGCGGTGCGTTTGCAAAGCTGATGCTCAAAAAATATGGTATTACGGTGCAGGCCTTTACCTCAACGGTAGGAGCTCTTAAGCTAGAGAAAGATTATAGTACGCTTGATTTGAATGAGGCGGAGAATAACATTGTTCGTTGCCCCGATCCAGAAATGGCGACTCAGATGATTAACTACATTGATTCGGTTCGTGAGAACAAAGATTCGGTTGGTGGTATTATTACCTGTGTTATAAAAAATGTTCCTGTTGGAATTGGTGAACCAGTCTTTGATAAGCTTCATGCAGAACTTGGAAAAGCAATGTTGAGCATTAATGCCGTTAAGGGCTTTGAATATGGATTGGGCTTTGGAGCAACCCATTTAACGGGTTCGCAGCACAATGACGAGTTTTACATGAAAGAGGGTAAGGTTCGCACCCGCACCAATAACGCGGGTGGCATATTAGGTGGTATTTCGAGTGGTGAGGACATTTATTTCAATGTGGCCTTTAAACCTATTGCCACCATTTTAACTGAGCAAAAGACGGTGAATGCAC
>JAYVSA010000247.1:0-10382 GCA_043775765.1 Breznakibacter sp.
TACAACGAAAAGTGGATTCTAAAAACAGCACTCAATCGGTATATCTGTTGCGTGCTTTGCGTGTGAGAAAACCTGAATCGGTGGTCGATTTTGACATGGCTTTTAACTGTTTGCAATGTAATAAATGCAGTAGTATTTGCCCAGTTGGAATAAATTTAATGCCCCACCGCAACTATGCTCGAATGCAGTATGCTATTCATCCATCGGCACAAACCATTAAACCTTTAGAGAAGTTGGCCATAAAACCAATAGAGGCCGAAGTGCTTTATTTTGAGGGATGCATGGGGCGACTCAATCACAGAACCTCAAAGGCAATGGAAGGTGTATTTGATAAACTCAACATCAAATACTTCAAGCTTGATAGTGCCATAAATTGTTGCGGAAGAGGTGCTAACTTATTGGCCGACAAGCGAAACGTTAAGGATGTAATGATGCAAAATGCTGAAATAATCAATCATTCTTCGGCAAAACTACTGGTTACTTCGTGTCCTATTTGTTATAAGAGTTTTAAGGAGAATTACTCTCTTAAGATGCCCGTTATTCATCATAGTCAGCTTATTGCCAAAAATTTAGATAAACTAAGAGTCACAGCGCAGTTTGAAGGTAAAGCACATTATCACACACCTTGTGAATTGGGTAAGGCCGATGATGTGATGGCGGTTTCTGTAAAATTAGGAAACAAACTAAAGCCGAAATCAACCGTTTATTATAATCCAAATAACAGTTTTTGTTGTGGCGGAAGCATTGCCAATTTAACAATAGAACCTGAGCAACGCAAAGCCATAGGCAAACTAGAAATTAACCAGGCTATCGACCAAAATGCTACCACCATTGTAACGAGTTGTCCGTTGTGTAAACGAAGTTTGGCTAAACTCACGAATTTAAAGGTGGTAGACATTGCCGAAACGGTTGAGTAGAGGACGACGACTTGGATTTTTGACAAGAATAGAATAATTTAGGGGTCTGAACCTATAAAAATTCTCATCGTTTCTTAACATAAAGAGTTGTGCCATGTCAGACCACCACCACCATCATCATCAATCTCACGCATTAACCAGTATTAATAAAGCGTTCTATATAGGTATAGCGCTGAACTTACTTTTTGTTTTTATTGAGGCTGCAACTGGGTATTTCACTAATTCTCTTGCACTTATTGGCGATGCGGGTCATAATTTGAGCGATGTTTTTAGCTTGGCTCTCTCGCTTTTTGCCATCAGACTTTTAAAAGTGAAGAGCAATGATAGATATACCTACGGATACAAAAAAGTCACTATTGTAACCGCACTCACCAACGCTGTTGTGCTTATTGTTGCAGTACTATTTATTGGTTATGAGGCTATTATTCGATTAAATCATTCGGAGCCCGTAGAAGGTAAAACGGTTATTATTGTTGCTTCCATAGGTATTACCATAAATTTTATAACGGCTCTTCTCTTTATGAAAAACAGAGAGAATGACCTCAACGTAAAAAGTGCCTATTTGCATTTAATGGCCGATGCTGTTGTTTCGGTTGGTGTGGTCATTTCGGGTGTTATCATTCTTTATACGGGTTGGTTTTGGGTCGATAGTGTTATCAGTTTAGTCATTGTGGTGGTTATTTTGATAGGCACGTGGCATTTACTTTCCAGCAGTCTTAGGCTAACGCTCGATGGTGTTCCGCAAAACGTAAATCTCGAAAAAGTAAGAAATATCTTTCCAACCATTGATGGCGTAAAAGAGGCGCATCACATTCATGTTTGGGCTCTCAGTACCACCGAAAATGCACTTACGGCTCACGTTACAATATCAGAAAACCACTCTTTAGAGCAGGTAGAACTGATAAAAACTGAAATTAAACATCAGCTCGAAGATGAGAACATCCAGCATTCCACCATTGAGTTTGAGATAGAAACGGCTAACTGCAAAGAGGACGTTCATTAGATTTAAATGATCTTTCAGAAAACAAACTCTAACTTATTTATTGGTTTGAAGAGAACCGTTTTCTTATTTCGAAAGATAGTTTTGTGATTATCCAGAGCGTGGTGAGGGCAAAGATGATGGCGGCACCCGATGGAACGTTGCTATAATAGCTGAAAAGGAGTCCGGTTACACCTCCAACAAAGCCAAAGAACATGGAAAGAAAGATAATCTTTTTGAAGTCTTTTGAGAAGATGTTGGCCGTGGCTTGCGGAATGGTGAAGAGCGATAAGACGAGTATAACGCCTGCCACACGAATGCTTATAACAATGGTAATGGCCACAATGGCAATGAGGATATAGCGGATTGTTTTAACGGGTAGGCCTGTTGCAAAGGCGTGAACCGAGTCGAAAGCTGTATAAAGAATGGGGCGATAGAAAAGGTAAAATCCTATGGAAAGAAGAACGGCCAAAGTTGCCATCATGAGTAAATCGAAGGTGGTAACGGTGAGAATGCTTCCAAACAAGAAACTCATTAAATTCGGACTGTAACCTGGTGTTAGAAAGACGAATATAATGCCAATTGCCATGCCCAGCGACCAGAGAATGGCTATTGCGCTATCTTCCCGCACATTGCCTTTTTGGTTTGTCCATTCAATGCCTAAGGCCGATGCTACCGCAAATAATGCAGCACCTAAAAGCGGGTTCCAGCCCAAATAATAAGCCAATCCAATGCCTCCAAAAGATCCGTGCGTAATGCCGCCACTAATGAAAACAATTTTGCGTGCTACAATGTAAGTGCCTGCCAATGCAGCAATTATGCTGGTTAGGAATACTGCGATGAGGGCATTTCTAAAAAAATCGAAACTCAGAAGAGAGAGAAGTTCGTTCATTGATTGTGATTCTTTAATACTCGATGGGGAATGTTGCCGTGGGTAACTATTTCAATTGGGCAGTTGTAGCTGGTAAGCACTGCTGGCGTGAGCTTGTTGGATTGATGATGGTGCCAAGAGCCATTAACGCAAGCTATGGTTTTAACCACCGATGAGATGGTGCCAATGTCGTGTGATACCAAAAGGATGGCCATTTTATTGTTGAGCTTTTGAAGCATTTGGTAGAGTTCGCCCTCAAAGTTTTTATCTACGTAAGTTGATGGTTCATCGAGGATAAGGAGTTTTGGGTTGTGAACTATTGCGCGACAAAGAAAGGCACGTTGCATTTGACCGCCAGAGAGGTCACCAATGGATTTATGGGCCAGATTGGTAAGTCCAGTTTCGGCAAGAATTGCCTCCACTTGTGCTTTTTGCTCCTTAGTATGGTGCTTAAATAGGGGAGTGCTGCCCATTAACCCCGACAACACCACGTCGCGCACCGTGATAGGGAAGTCGCGATCGAAAGCGGTAATTTGTGGCATGTAGCCAATATCTTTGCGTTGAGCTGGTAAACCCGCTAATGAAACGGTACCCGCTTGTGGTTCTATTAGGCCCAAAATAACTTTCAAAAGCGTGGTTTTTCCACCACCATTTGGGCCAATAACACCAATAAAATCGTTCTCCTTGATGTTTAAATTGACATCAGAAAGTACGCGTTTATTGTCGTAACCAGCTTCAATATTTTTAAGTTCAACTAATACTTTGCTCATTATTAATTATTTAAGAGCTTTTTCGAATTTAGAAATAGTCGCATCCATCTCAACAGCCCAATTTTCATTCATCGGATTGATGGTAATAAGCTCACCACCAATAGCTTTGGCAATGGTTTCTCCATTTCGTTTGTCGAACTCTGCCTGTATAAATACCGATTTAATTCCTTCTGCTTTTGCCATGGTTACCAGTTCAACAATATAAGCGGCAGAAGGTTCTTTCCCGTCTTTCTCTATGGCAACTTGTTCAAATACATAATCTCTCGCTAAATAGGTATAGGCTGGATGAAAAATGAGAATTTTACGTTGAATGGCAGAGCCCAATAGCTTATTTAATCGCGCGTCAAAACCATCTATTACGGCATTTAGTTTAAGCAAATTACCGTTAATGGTGTCTGTTTTTTGAGGATAAATATCGGCCAGCTGTTTTGCCAAATTGGCTACTGCTATCTTCATGGTGCGTGGACTTGTCCATATATGAGGGTCTACGCCTTCGTGTTGATGTTCATTGCCAC
This sequence comes from Breznakibacter sp., assembly GCA_043775765.1. Taxonomy (GTDB): domain Bacteria; phylum Bacteroidota; class Bacteroidia; order Bacteroidales; family Marinilabiliaceae; genus JAGPHP01. The sequence continues at coordinate 4,053 of JAYVSA010000247.1, forward strand.
TACAGCCTTCGTGACCTTCGATTGGCGTAATGTCATCCGACAGATTAATTACCTTGATGGCAGGATTCATTTCAAGAATTTTTGGCAACCAGATGTTCTCAAAGCCTAGTTCGCCAATTTTTACGTACACTTTAGACGATGCTACAGCCCGTAACTGTTGAGGTGTTGGCTCGTAAGTGGCGTGATTATTTCCTGTTGTTACCATCACGTTTACGGGCGTATTATCTCCTAAAAGTGCTTCTATAAAATATTTTTGTGGCGGAATAGATGTTGTGATTTCAACGTTTTCTTTTTGTGGTGATGTACAGCCTAATAGCCAAAGACTTAGGGTGATTAGTAAAAGATATCTGATCATAGTATATTCTGTTTTTAAGTATAATTTAGCGGAGAACAAAATTACATCTTATTTTTAATGTTTCTAAATAAAAGAATGATTTTTAGTTGATAAGCAGCTCGGCATTCTATGAATTTATTGTTGGCAATAAAAGTGTTACTTTAGCCTCTTTTTATTTGAACAAAATAGTAACTAAAAAACAATTATGAAAACAAAACTACTTCTATTGTTAATGCTTGCTTTTACCCTTCAAGCCATTGGCCAAATTAAGTTTGAAAAGGGATATATTGTAGATAACGATGGGATTAAGACCGAGTGCTTAATTAAAAATTACGATTGGAATAACAATCCTTCTAAAATTGCTTATAAGATAGGCGAAACGGGTGAAGTTCTGAACGGCGATTTCACAAATATTAAGGAGTTTAAGGTGGATGGCGCTTCTCGGTATGTGAGGGTTAAGACAAAGATTGATCAATCAACAATGGATATGGCAAAGCTGCAACGTGACAGGAATCCAGTTTGGGAGGAGCAGACACAGTTTTTAAAGGTGTTGGTTGAGGGAAAGGCCGTTTTATATACCTATGTAAGTGCCGATTTAATAAGATTTTTCTACTCTGTTTCAGGATCGGATGTTCAGCAACTTGTTTACAAAGATTGGTTGTTTGATAAAAATGGTATGGGCAATGATTTGAAGCTTGCAACGAATAATACTTACCAACAGCAATTAAGTGTTGATGTGCCTCTTCCCCAAGCTACTTCTGGTTCTGTAACTGCTTTAAGCTATAACAAAAGTCCGCTTGTAAAGTATTTTAAAAAGTACAATGTAGCTTATGCTGTTGCTGAAACTCCCGCAACTCCTGCAACGGAGCCCCTTGTTTCAAACGACATCAATTTAAATTCAAATACCAGCAAGTCTGAACGTAATTACCTAAATATTAAATTAGCCCCAGGCATCAATTCGAATAACTTAGTTGTAGATATAAGGGATAAAACTGCTACTTTTTATCATGCCGATTTTGGGTCGTTTACAACTCTACGATATGGTTTGGAAACTGAATTTGTCATGCCTTTTAATAAAAATAAATGGAGTGTTACTTTGGAGGGAAATTATCAAAAATCTAAAGTTGAATCTATTAACGACAAAGTATATGGCTATGCATCGTTAGATTACACCTCAGTAGACATTGCTGTTGGTGTAAGAAACTACTATTTTATTAATAGTAATTTTAAGTTCTTTATAGATGCATCTCTCATTGTTCCAGTGGCCGATTTCAATTCAAAGATTAATCTCCATATTGCACTTAAATCGGATGCCATTACATCATCATTAGTTATTAACGCCCCAATAACCTTTGCAGCTGGTGGAGGATGTGAATATAAGCGGTTGAGTTTTGAGTGTCGATGGTATGTTCCGCGAAATTTGATAGTGGATGAAACAGGCTGGGAAGGTAAACACAGTTGTCTTTCTTTTATTCTTGGATATAAAATTCTTCAATTTAAGAAATAATTGAAGTAAAATAGAAAAAGCACCCAAAGCGTAGAGTTTAGATATCTATACTGTAGGTGCTTTTTTATTACCCTTAACCAAAAGGAGCCCCATCTCTGGAGCTCCTTATTTTCTTGAAATACAATAGATTATGCTTCGTAGTTGCTTACGCCAGCTACTTCCATATCTTTATTTACTTTTTTAACTAAGCCTTGTAATACTTTACCTGGGCCAATTTCAGTGAATAAAGTCGCACCATCCTTAATCATATTCTCTGCTGTTTGAGTCCAACGTACAGGAGCTGTAAGTTGAGCTACCAAGTTCTTCTTAATATCTTCAGGAGAGGTGAATGGAAGCGCGTTTACATTTTGGTAAACCGGACAAATTGGTGTTTTAAATGGAGCTTTATTTATAGCTTCCGCCAATTCAGCACGTGCAGGTTCCATAAGCGGAGAGTGGAATGCGCCACCAACCTGAAGTTTTAATGCACGTTTTGCACCGCGTTCGGTTAGTTGCTTACAAGCCTCATCGATGCCGGCGTTGCTTCCCGAGATAACTAATTGGCCAGGACAGTTGTAATTAGCCGGTACTACCACGTCGCTAATGCCTTCACAAACGTCTTCTACTGTTTTGTCGTCGAGCCCAACAATGGCTGCCATGGTCGATGGATTCATCTCACACGCTTTTTGCATGGCCATAGCACGTTTTGATACAAGAGTTAAGCCATCTTCAAAGCTTAAAGCGCCAGCAGTAACGAGGGCAGAAAACTCACCTAAAGAGTGACCCGCAACCATTTCTGGTTGAAACTTAGCGCCCATTGTTTTGGCTAATATAACAGAGTGCAAAAAGATAGCTGGTTGTGTTACCTTTGTTTGTCTTAAATCTTCATCTGTTCCAGAAAACATCAAGTCTGTAATTCGAAAGCCAAGAATGTCGTTTGCTTTTTCAAACATCTCTTTTGCTTCGCTTGAATTTTCGTAAAGATCTTTGCCCATCCCTACAAATTGTGCGCCTTGTCCTGGAAATACGTATGCTTTCATTTAATCGAATTTAATACTTGACCTAAAGAACTTGCTTTAAATCAATTGGTTATAACTGAATAAATTAAAAATTTAGGGTGCAAATATACTATTAATATATAAATACACCAAGCGTAAATAAAAAGGATGATCTCCGTCGAAATCATCCTTCAAATATCTTATTTTGAGTTATATAACAGATTTAAATTGATTCAAAAAGCGGACATCATTTTCAAAGAAAAGTCGGATGTCGTTAATCTGAAATTTGAGCATGGCAATGCGTTCGATGCCCATTCCAAAGGCAAATCCTGTGAACTCTTTACTGTCGATACCACAATTTTCGAGCACTGCAGGATCAACCATTCCGCATCCTAAAATCTCCACCCAACCAGTGTGTTTACAAACATTACAACCTTTGCCACCGCACAGGGTACAAGAGATGTCCATTTCTGCCGATGGTTCTGTAAATGGGAAGAATGATGGACGCAAACGGATTTGTGTGTTGGCGCCAAACATCTCTTTGGAGAAATATAAAAGTGTCTGCTTCAAATCGGCAAACGAAACATTTTTATCGATATATAAACCCTCTACTTGGTGAAAGATGCAGTGTGCGCGTGCCGAAATGGCTTCGTTACGAAATACACGTCCTGGGAAAACAGCTCTCAAAGGTGGTTTTTGGCTTTTCATGGTACGCACTTGTACCGATGAGGTGTGGGTGCGCAATAAAATATCGGGATCTTTTTCAATGAAAAAGGTGTCTTGCATATCACGTGCTGGATGTTCGAGCGGAAAGTTCAGAGCCGTAAAAACATGCCAATCATCTTCAATCTCAGGGCCTTCGGCAACAGTAAAGCCAAGTCGGCCAAATATTTCTATAATCTCGTTTCTTACAATTGAAAGTGGGTGACGACTCCCTAATTCAAATGGCGATGCCGGTTTGGTGAAATCACTATCAACGCTTTTGATATCGTCGTTGCCAAACTGTTCTTTAAGATCGTTGATTGCTTGAGTCGCTTTATCTTTAAGTTCGTTGAGCAATTTGCCCACTTCGCGTTTTTTTTCGGCAGGAGCTTCCTTGAAATCGTTGAATAGTTGCGATACTAAACCTTTTTTGCTCAGGTATTTAATGCGCAGCTGTTCTACCTCATCATTGCTTTTAGCAACCAATGTATTCAACTCCTCTTGCAAACCTTTTATCTTATCTAACATAGTCGTTATTTTGAACTTTTGAAGGCGCAAAGTTAACCATTCCTAACGGGGTACAAATTATTTTGGTCTTTTTTTTATTCAGTGCAAGAAGCAAAGTGTATGGTTTTGAAATTGCCCGTGTTGGCATGCCCAAAAACAAAAAAGGATTCGAGAAAGTCGAATCCTTTTTTGTTAGTTATCTGTGAAATTAAAGTTTAAAAGCTGCTTTAATTTTCTCAACGTAATCTAAACGCTCCCAAGTAAAGAACTCAACTTCTTTGGTGGTTTCTTTGCCGTTTACAAATATTGTTACGTTTTGCTTGTAAGGTGCGCGACCAACGTGTCCGTAAGATGCCGTGGCTTCGAAGATAGGGTTTTTGAGTCCGAAACGCTTAATAATAGCGGCTGGAGTCATGTCGAAAATGCCATTCACAATATTTGAAATTTCGCTATCGTGAAGTTTGACTTTTGCTGTATTATAGGTGTTTACGTACAATCCTACCGGATGAGCCACGCCAATAGCATAAGCCACTTGCACTAATATTTCATCGGCAACACCAGCTGCAACAAGGTTTTTTGCAATATGACGTGCTGCATAAGCAGCCGAACGGTCTACTTTAGACGAGTCTTTGCCAGAGAAAGCTCCACCACCATGAGCGCCTTTGCCTCCGTAAGTATCTACAATAATTTTACGACCAGTAAGGCCAGTATCTCCATGAGGACCACCAATAACGAACTTGCCAGTTGGGTTAACATGAAGGATGAAATCGCCTTTGAAAAGAGTTTGAACCGACGGTGTTAATTTTGCAACAACTCGCGGAATAAGCACTTTAAGAACATCATCCTTTATTTTTGCCAACATGCGGTTATCGTCTGCATCGAAATCGTCGTGCTGAGTAGAAACAACAATGGTATGCACTCGAAGCGCTTTGTTGCTGTCGTCGTACTCCATGGTTACTTGCGACTTAGCATCTGGACGTAGATAAGTCATCACTTTTTTCTCGCGACGAATATCGGCTAACTCTTTTAATAAGAAATGTGAAAGATAAATAGGAAGGGGCATGTAGTCTTCTGTCTCCTTGTTGGCATAACCAAACATCATACCTTGGTCGCCAGCGCCTTGCTCTTCTTCTTTGGCACGGTCTACACCTTGGTTAATGTCGGCCGATTGCTCGTGAATTGCCGAAATAACACCACAAGAGCTACCATCGAACATATAGTCGGAGTGGTCATACCCAATACGATTAATAACGTTGCGTGCTACTTTTTGCACATCAACATACGCTTCGGTTTTAACTTCGCCACTAAGAACGGTTAAGCCCGTTGTTACGAGTGTTTCACAGGCAACACGTGAATTAGGGTCGCGACGCAAAAATTCGTCAAGTAAAGCATCAGAAATTTGATCAGCAACTTTGTCTGGATGTCCTTCAGAAACAGACTCCGACGTAAAAAGATATCCCATATAATTATGAATTAAGTAATTACAAACAATTGAATGAAAAGTATAAGAGCATACTTATACTATAACACACGATACGACCAACTGTTGAAAGGGATATTAAAATATGCGCAAATATGTTTTAGCAATTTTTTAACGTGGTTGCAATCAAGCCAAATCCCTCCACCAAATATGATACAAAGAAAACCAATTTTTAGAATAAAACCAAAAAAGGTGATGTAAAACAGCTCGATGAATAATAATTTATCCATTAAGTTGCTGATAAATAAATCATTAATTGAGTTTTGAAAAAAAAGAGAGAAAAAACTAGATAAAAAGGGTGAAATATATTTGGAGGTATTTGAATTTGAATTATCTTTGCAACCGCATTTGAGGAAATAACTTGCTTGCGAGAATGGTCCCTTCGTCTATCGGTTAGGACAATAGGTTTTCATCCTATAAAGAGGGGTTCGACTCCCCTAGGGACTACAAAGTTTAAACACAAAACATTAAGAGATTAGAAGATGGCAAATCATAAATCATCAATCAAAAGAAATCGTCAGGCTGAGGCTAAGAGATTACACAACAAGTATTATGCAAAAACAACGCGTAATGCAGTGAAGGCTTTACGTCATACTACTGATAAGGTATCAGCAACAGAGTTACTTCCAAAAGTATCTTCAATGCTTGACAAATTGGCTAAGAAGAGTATTATTCACAAGAATAAGGCTTCGAACTTAAAATCTAAATTAGCACGTCACGTACTAAAATTAGCTTAATTTAAGTTGGTCCCTTCGTCTATCGGTTAGGACAATAGGTTTTCATCCTATAAAGAGGGGTTCGACTCCCCTAGGGACTACTATTG
>JAYVSA010000248.1:0-2068 GCA_043775765.1 Breznakibacter sp.
GATCGATTTGCCATAAAAGAACTTCAAACCATTGGCCCTAATACGGTTATTGCTGGTAGTGTGGCGCATTTGAGAACAATATTTAAGTTTCCGTTAAAATATATCAACAACAGCTTAGGCGAGTTTATAAAAGTACTCCACCCTACCCCAGCAGTTTGTGGAGACCCTAAGGAGGCATCAATGCAGTTGATTGGTGAGGTTGAGAAACATGACAGAGAGCTTTATTCGGGCTTTTTGGGTCCAGTGGGTTTATTGGGCAATACAACCTTGTATGTAAATATCCGTTGTATGAAGTTTTACAACAACAAGGCCGCTCTATTTATTGGAGGTGGAATTACCAAAGGTTCTGCGCTAAAGGAGGAGTGGGAAGAGACCGAGATGAAGGGACAAACCTTACTATCGGTAGTATTAAATAGTTAACGACTAAAACAGTATATGAGTAAGGGATTTTCGGATAAGAAGGTAGTAAAGTTATTGATAGATAGCTGTGTAGCAAAAGGATTAAAGCACGTTATCATATCTCCAGGATCGAGAAATGCACCCCTTATTTTATCGTTTTCAGCTTGCAACGAGATTACGTGTTACTCTATTGTTGATGAACGCAGTGCTGCCTTTTTTGCATTAGGTATGGCACAGCAATTGAATGAGCCAATAGGTTTAGTTTGCACAAGTGGCACGGCAGTTTTAAATTATGCTCCAGCATTAGCAGAGGCCTATTATCAGAAAATACCGCTGGTGGTAATAACGGCAGACAGACCGACAGAGTGGGTAGATCAGGCTGATGGTCAGACCATTGATCAGAATGGCATCTATAAACAATACACCAAATTCTCGTGTAACCTACCAGCCGAAATAACAACAAAAGATGATGAGTGGTTTGTGAACAGAACCATTTCAGAAGCCTTTTATCACAGCATTAATAGAGGTGCAGGGCCTGTACATATTAACGTACCACTCAGGGAGCCCCTATATGGAAAAACGGTCTATCCGAAAGAGAAAAACAAAGCTATTGAACATGTTTTTAGCGAGAAACGCATTTCCAATCGCGATGCAAAGAGCTTGGCCGAGAGATTCGCACAACACAAATCGGTAATGATAGTGGTTGGTATGATGAAGCCCAACGGCCTGCTTAATCAACAACTGAACGAGTTAGCCGAACTCTCGAATGTTATTGTTCTCACAGAAACAACCTCAAATCTATACAACGACAAGTTTATTAGCAACATCGACCGTGTTGTTACCTCAATAAATGAGAACGATGCTAAAGTTTTATCGCCCGACCTTTTAATAACGTTCGATGGCCCAATTGTGTCGAGAATTATTAAAAACTTCCTGAAACAGAATCCGCCCAAAGAGCATTGGCACTTAGATGTCAACTCACATCATCTCGATCCGTTTCAGGTTCTAAGTCTCTCCATAGAAACAGAGCCTACCCTCTTCTTTGAGCAAATATTGCCAAATATACCAGTAACAACGGGGCATTACCGCGACCAGTGGCAACGAAAAAACGAACAGTGTAGAGAAATCCACAGGCGCTATGTAGAAAAACTTCCGTGGTGCGATTTCACTGCATTTAACAAGATATTTGGCACCGTTCAGAGCAATTACCATGTACAACTAGGCAACAGCACGCCTGTTAGATATGGCCAACTCTTTGATATGCCCAGTGGCATGGAGTGCTTTAGCAACAGAGGAACAAGCGGTATTGATGGATGTGTGAGCACGGCGGCAGGAGCAGCTTTTGCATCTCAAAAACCAACACTCCTCTTAGTGGGCGACTTATCGACCATGTATGACTCAAACGGACTGTGGCACAACTACTTGGCTAATGGTCTTAAAGTCATTATCATCAACAATGGCGGAGGCGGTATTTTCAGATACATTGCCGGCCCCTCAACCACCGATGAACTGGAGAGCTTCTTTGAGGCATCGCAGCAAAAAGATTTCTACTTCCTAGCAGCCATGCACAACATTGCTTACAAGAAAGCCACAAACATGGCCGAACTCGAGAAGCTATTGCCCGAATTTTTAGAGAGCACTGCTTGCGAGATACTAGAAATCACAACAC
>JAYVSA010000249.1:0-1537 GCA_043775765.1 Breznakibacter sp.
AAGGTTTTTGTTGCGCCAATTGAGGTCTGGTTGTTGCTTAAGAAAGGAGTGATAATAATATTGCTTTGTTTGGTGGTCGTATTCCCAACCGCTACCTCCAAAGACCGATTTCCAGTTGTTTGGAGGTTGAATAAAGCTCGATTGTTTCCAAATGTACCAGTCGCGTTTGGGGTTATCTTTCGATGAGCACGACTCTATGAACCACTTGTGTTTATGCGAAGTGTGGTTCATTATCAAATCCATTACTATTTTAATGTTTCGTTTATGGGCCTCTTCGAGTAACTTTTTAAAATCGTTGATATTACCAAAAACCTTGTCAATCTCCTTGTAGTCGGATATATCGTACCCAAAATCGAACATCGGCGATTGGTAGATGGGCGAAATCCAAATAGCGTTAATACCTAGGTTTTGAAGGTAGTCGAGTTTAGAGATAATGCCTTGTAAATCGCCAATGCCATCGTTGTTGGCATCAAAAAAGCTACGTGGATAAATTTGATAAAAAACGGCAGTTTGCCACCATTTTAGGTTGTTGGTATTGTTCATTTAATGGGTTGTTATAATAAAAAAGTGTCTCGTAAAGGCACTAAGGAAATATGACCTAGCTTATTTTTTAATGAATTATTCTTTATACATATTTTATATTGAGTGTAAAGAAGTCGACTTGGTTGAGATTCAGACCTCCCCTAACTGGAGATAAGGTGAAAGTTATGATGTTTTCGCATTACTCCCCTCCCTTGGAGGGGTTGGGGGAGGTTTAATAGAGTAAATATCATATTCGGTTTATTTATATAAATCCTCCCTACTATCAGTTTCGCTAATCTTCCCTTAGAGGGATTGGGGAAGATTGTTGTTAAATTATTTTGCCCAGCTTCTTTGCGTGATATTATTTATACCAACTCTATATCTTTAAGGAGTTTATTCATTATATGATCTTTTTTATAGAAATGTGAGCGTTTACGAGCACCATTCTTCATCTTAATCATATTCTCGGTGTCTTGGAAATAATCTGTTATTTTTGCCACTAGTTCGTAGGTCGACTTTGCTAAGAACCCGCTTTTGCCCTCTTCAATAATGTCTTTAGGTCCTTTAGAGTTATAAGCAATTACAGGCAATCCACAGCTTAGTGCTTCGAGTGTAACTAAACTAAACGTGTCGAATTTAGAGGGTAAAATCATTAAATCGGAGGCCGAATAAATTTGCGGTAGCGCTATTTGATCAACCCAACCTAAAAATATGGCGTCGGGCATTTTGGCTTTTAGAGTCTCCTCTTCAGGTCCTGTACCTGCAAAAACCATTACCAAGTTTGGTATCTCTTTTTTAACCTTTTCGTAAATGGTTGGTATCTCATTAACCCCTTTTTCGTTACTTATTCTGCCCGAAAAGAGAAGTACAAATTTGTCTTTGTCTACGTTGAATAAACTCTCTTTTTGTACTATTTGAGGATTAAAAATTGGCGAAACCCAGTGTGCTGTGCGGTGAACCTGATTATCATTAAAGCCCATTTGCGGACTGGTAAGCCAGGTTTGTTGGTCGGAGT
>JAYVSA010000250.1:0-6333 GCA_043775765.1 Breznakibacter sp.
GACTAAATAACGAATTTCTCTCAAGTAGCAGGTTAGACGATTTGGCCATGGTGTATAGTGGGCTCAATGCCCTGATTGCAAGCAAACCATCGGCACAAACCAAGCTATTGGCTATTTTCGATAACGAGGAGGTAGGGAGCTATACAAAACAGGGTGCAGGAAGTCCTATTCTCAAACATATTATTGCCCGATTAGCAAATGTAAGCAATGCTGGTAACGAACCTTTTTACAAAGCCATTGCACACAGTTTTATGATATCGGCAGATATGGCCCACGCAGTACATCCCAATAAATCGGAGCTTCACGATGCACACATACAACCAGTTTTAAATGGTGGCCCTGTAATTAAATATAGCGCCAACCAAAAATACACCACAGACAGTCAGTCGGCGTCTATTTTTAAGCAATTGTGCATTCGTGCCCATGTTCCCTATCAACACTTTAGCAACAGAGCCGACATGGCAGGTGGCTCAACACTTGGGAATGTATCGGTTTCGCAACTCGAAATTGAAACCGTAGATATAGGTAACCCAATGTTATCAATGCATTCCATTCGTGAATTGGCCGGATGTAAGGATGTAGAGTATATTGAACAAGTTTTTACTGAATTTTGGGTATAAAAATCAAGCGCAAACGATAAGCATAAAGGGATTCCTTATTGTTAAAAAATGTTAACAATTTACAATTAATTCTTTTTTTATGTTTTAAAATGATGTTTTTGTATTAGCTTGGATTGTTATTTTACCAAAAGGTGGTATTGTAATAGAATGAAGCAAAAAATTAGACCAAAACAGATAAAATGAGCGTAATAGAACAACTTAAAAGTCACCGATCGGTTCGACAATATAAAAGTGATAAAATTGAAAAACGTCTATTAAGCTCCATTTTAGAGGCCGGATGTAGGGCTTCCACAACAGGAAACATGCAACTTTACAGCATCATTGTTACAGAGAATGACGAGAAGAAACAAGCACTCGCTCCAGCACATTTCAATCAGAAAGCCGTATTAGAAGCCCCGGTTTTATTAACGATTTGTGCCGATTTCAATAGGTTTAACAAATGGTGTATTCTTAGAGATGCCATTCCTAGCTACGACAACTTTCTCTCGTTTATGAACGCTACCATAGATGCTGTACTTGTTGCACAAAATATATCGATTGCTGCAGAATCGGAAGGACTTGGAATTTGTTACTTTGGCACGGTGCTCTACAATGCCCAACAAATTATTGATATCCTAGAACTTCCTAAAGGCGTAGTTCCTATAGTGACCCTCACGGTTGGTTACCCATCCAGCATACCAGCGCATGCCGATAGACTACCATTAGAGGGTATTGTGCACGAAGAAGTTTACAAAGACTACTCTTCTGAGCGAATAAACAAAGTATATGCAATTAAAGAGGCACAATCAGAAAACGTGAAGTTTGTAATAGAAAACCATAAAACAACACTGGCACAAGTATTTACAGATGTTCGATACAAAAAAGCAGATAACGAACACTTTAGCCACTCACTCCTCGAAGTTCTAAAAAAACAGGGCTTTATGGAATAATGAGCCTTTTTTCTTCTGTAGAAAATGTGAATCAGCTTTAACGACAGGTATAACCTAACCCATTGATGGTTTTTTTCACCAACTCAACATCGATATCTTTCCCTATAATAGTAACACTATTTTCCGATGGTTGTGCATCAACACTTTGAATATTAGGCAGTTTACCCACACTGGTTTCAACGCTATTTTTACAATGGCTGCAGGTCATACCTGTAACTTTTAAGATGATAGTATTTTGACTTACGGGCACAAAACCGCCAAATTTCAAGGCTGCACTATTGGGTTTAACACGTTGCCCAGTTAAAGGCTGTGTGATAATTTTCCTTTTTGACTTTGTAGCTCGTCTTTGCAGCATTTGTTGTACATAACCATTGAGGATTAATCCAATAAGAAGTACGGCAGAAATATAGGCAATCCATGAGGTAGAGCTAGCCGAATCTTCACAACCCGAAGCGCAATGAGTTGTAAGATTAGATGCAACAACGCCAAACCAATTTGCTGGCAGCAATTCGTTGATAACCGTACCAAAAATAAAAGCACCACCAATAATTGAGGCCAAATAAGTAAAGAGTGTTTTGTTTCCAAACACCTTTCGAATAACCGTAATGGTGGCAATATTTGTAGCCGGACCAGCCATAAGAATGATAAGCGCTGCACCGGGAGATAAGCCTTTGAGCATTAAAACGGCCGCAATAGGCACTGAAGCGGTAGCACAAATATAGAGCGGAACCGAAGCCAATAGGGCTATTAACATACTGAGCCAACGGTTGCTGATGTAGTTTGTAAAAAAATCATTAGGAATAAGAATTGAGATTAGAGCCGCCATAAATAGTCCAAAAATAAGCCATTTGGCAATATCCATTAGAAATTCATAAAACCCATACCTGATAACTGTAAGCAATTTATTAACCTCTTTGTATTCGGCTTGGCACGCTTTCAGTGGACTTTCATTAAGCGTCCCAGAATCTTTGACATAGATATTTGTAAGCCATCCCCCTATAACACCTGTAACCAATGCTGCCAACATACGAATAAGCGCAAAGGGCAAACCGAGCATGGAATAAGTTACTAAAATTGAGTCGACACCCGTTTGCGGTGTACTTATTAAGAATGAAACACTTGCACCCTTTGACGCCCCATTTTTATAGAGCGATATACCCGTTGGAATAACCCCACACGAACATAAAGGAATTGGAACGCCCAGCATTGCGGCATTGAAAACACTTCGAAAATCACTTTTACCCATGTAACGATCAATCCATCGTTGTGGGAAAAAAGCTTTAAGCAATCCAGCAAAGAAAAAACCCAAGAGCAAGTAAGGCGACATTGCCAAAGTAAGATTCCAAAATTCTGTAAAATAAGCTGTTATAAGTTCCATGGCAAATATTGATATATGTTATTATATTGATGCAAGATTAGTATTTTCTAAGATAGCGTCTTACATTTAAACAGATGAAAAATACTATTGTTGCCCTTAAAATAGAATAGGGACTCTTATATGATAAGAATCCCTATTAATGGTGATTTTGATGATAAAGCTGTTATCTTAAATCTATAATATCCACTCCTGGATTTTTAGCTGCATTGAAGATAAACGCACTATCGTCAATTGGCTGATTGACAGTGAATTTCTTGATTTTAACCGTAATATTATTACCATCTTTGCCCACTTGCTCTATTTTGCTGATGTTCGATTCACCGTCTACAAATATTTTTATGCGTGAATAAGGTTTTGTATGACTCTCAGGAAAGAGGTGGATTTCTTGAATCGTTTTTGATCCATCTTTCTGTTCACCAACATATTGCGCCTTAAATCCCTTTTCATAAAGCGAGAATATCTTTGCCGGATTAAGTACATTTTCATCGTTTGCATCGGGTTCCGATACGTTAACCTCTTTGGCATCGGGCATAAAAGTCATCACTATTTTGCCATCGAAGAAACTTTCGCTGTTTACCAGTTTAAGATGATATTTCTCACCCTTAACCTCAATTGAGCCATCGTGCAACTCTTTGGTTTGCGCCTGAAGGTTTTCGATTGTAATATCGAAAGTAGCCGAAATAGAGGTGTAGTTTTTTGTTTTTATTGCTGCTTTTGAGAGTATCTCTTTAGATTTGGCATCTATTTGTGCCATTGCCAAATAGCTCACAGTAAACGCAACAAGGAGTGTGAATAGTCGTTTCATGGTTTTAATATTTTTTAGGATGATAAATCAAGAACTGTGCCAATAGAGCGATGAAATCTTGAAAAGACTCTACGATCTCCCTTTTCCGAGGATTCTTTCCAAAGAGTTTTCGTCGAATATTAATTTCTGACGAGGTTTGGAACCATCAGGAGGCCCCACAATCTTCATCGCTTCCAGTTGATCCATTATTCTACCTGCACGATTATACCCAATGGAGAAGCGGCGTTGAATGGTTGATGTAGATGCCGTATCGAGCGTTAAGATGTATCGAGCAGCCTCTTCAAGCAAAGTATCGCGTTTGGCCGAATCTAAATCGCCTCCATCTCCCGCGCTTTCGCCAACCACCTCGGGAAGCAGATAAGCCGTTCCGTAGCCCGCTTGTTTGCCAATAAATTCGGATATCTTCTCAACCTCAGGCGTATCAACAAAAGCACACTGAACACGCACTAAATCGCCACCCGAAGATACCAACATATCACCCCTACCAATAAGCTGGTTGGCTCCTGGTGAATCGAGGATGGTACGCGAGTCAATCATAGAAGCCACTTTAAAGGCCACACGAGTTGGGAAGTTGGCCTTAATAACACCCGTAATGATGTTCGTAGACGGGCGTTGTGTAGCAATAATCATGTGGATACCCACAGCACGGGCTAGCTGAGCAATACGTCCAATAGGCATCTCAACCTCCTTACCAGCGGTCATAATCAAATCGGCAAACTCATCAATAATAACCACAATATACGGCAAGAAGCGATGTCCTTCGAGGGGATTGAGCATGCGCTTAACAAACTTTTGATTGTACTCTTTTATGGTTCTTACGCTTGCATTTTTAAGCAAATCATAGCGCGTATCCATTTCAATAGTCAATGAATTAAGGGTACTTACCACCTTTTGCACATCGGTAATAATGGCCTCCTCTTCGCCAGGTAATTTGGCTAAGAAGTGTTTCTCTAGTTTAGAATAGATATTAAGCTCAACCTTTTTAGGATCGACCAAAATAAATTTTAGTGCTGATGGATGTTTCGAATAGAGCAACGAGGTGATGATAACATTGAGTCCCACCGATTTACCTTGCCCCGTAGCACCTGCCACCAGTAAGTGAGGCGCTTTGGTTAAATCCATTATAAAAGTCTCATTATTAATGGTTTTACCCAAGGCAATCGGTAATTCGTATTTTGTATTTCTAAAAGCCGCCGAGGTAATAATGGAACGCATGGTAACCATTTTTGGTTCGCTGTTTGGCACCTCAATACCAATGGTTCCTTTACCTGGAATATGCCCAATAATACGAATACCAAGGGCAGCCAGAGAAAGAGCAATATCGTTCTCTAGATTGGTAATTTTGCTGATGCGCACCCCTTTATCGGGTATAATTTCGTAAAGAGTAACGGTTGGCCCCACAGTTGCCATCGTTTTAACAATCTTAATATTATAATCAGCCAACGTTTTTACAATTCTCAACTTATTCGCTTCAAGTTCTTGTTGTGAAACCTGTTCGTCTGACTCTGGATAATCGGCCAATAAGCTTAATGGAGGTAATTCGTAATTAGACAAATCAAGCGTTGGATCGTAGTCGCCACGTACCTCTTGCTCATAGCCGTCGGGTAAAAGCTCTTCTGTGGGTCTGGTAACCTCTAGCGTATCATCGGCTAAAACTGGATCAAAGGTTCTGTAATCATCTGGGTCATCTTCGGTATTCTCATCTTCATCCGTAATTTCAGCCTCTTCCAAACCATTCTCATCCAACTCAACGTGTTTTGAAAACTCAGGCTTAACCCCTTTCGTTGAAGCCATAACGGGTGGAATGAGTGCTGGCAAAACCTCTTTATCCTCTTTTTTTGGCTTCTCTTTTTTAGGCTTTGGAGTGGCTATCTTTTTTAGGCTATCTTTTACAAATGGTATAAACCAATCGAACGAGATGCCCATGTAAAGCATGAGGGTAAATAAAATAAGAAACGACGTACCAACAATGCCAATAGTCATTGAAAGCCAAGCACTTATTAGATATCCATGTGCGCCTCCAAGCAACAAATAATTATCCTCGGTACCTTTAATAAAGATAAATCCGAGAGTTACCGAAACCCAGATACCTACAATTAAAGAGTGAGCAAGACTTTTTCTGAGAGGTAGTAAACGCAAGCCCAGCAGGCGCAAGCCTCCAATGAAGAGTAAAAATGGAATTATAAATGAACCTAATCCGAACCAGTTATTGAATAAAATATCTGAGATGAAAGCACCAATTTTGCCCGTTACATTTTCAACAACAGCCTCTTTATCTTTAATTAAAGGCATCAGACCCTTTTCAAATTTACTTCTGTCGGCCGCACCAGAAACCAGAAATGAGAAAAAAGCTACGGCCAAATAAAGACCTATTATAGTAAGAATAAGACCTATGGAGAAGCGTATTTTATGTCGTGAGGCATCATTTATGCCACCTTTCTCACCTTTTGATTCCTTTTCATCGCTCTCTTTTGAGGAGCTACCTTTTTTTGCCATTCTATGTCTTTGTTTGAGGTGCAAAATTAATAAATAGTAGCTCTAATTGGCTTACATCGGGATAAATTTTAAACTCAATTTCCAACTCAATAACTTCGGCATTTA
>JAYVSA010000251.1:0-10058 GCA_043775765.1 Breznakibacter sp.
CGATCATATTTTTTGCGACTCGGCAGGCACCATTAGCACCCACGCAGGTGAAAAGGCAGATGCCCGTATGAGAACACATGCAATAAAACGGGGTTACAACTTAACCAGTCTTTCGCGCCAAATTAAAGCCAAAGACTTTGAATATTTCGATTACATTGTGGCCATGGATACCGACAACATAAAGGCCATAAAACCATTTAATCCAATGGGAAATTTCGACCACAAGATAAAATTGATGACCGACTTTTGTAACAAACCAAATCCTGGTTATGTGCCCGATCCATATTATGGCGGTGCCGAGGGTTTTGAACAAGTACTAGATATTCTTGAAGATGGTTGCAGCGGGCTAATAGATTATATAAATATTCGTTCGGTGTAAGAATGGTTATCCGTTTTTGTTATCCATTAGACTCAAAATCCTCAATAGAAATCTGGGTTTAAATAGCAGGATAAAAATAATTTCGCATTTAAATACCCAACCTCTCTCTAAATCTCACTCCAAGTAAGAGGGACTTTACCAAGTGCATGAGTAAAAGTAACACAACATTATTGTGTTACTTTTACTCAATATCAATCGGTTGCATAAGTTTTTTAGTCAAAAAAAAGTTGTAATATTTCGAATTGTATTTGCGATAACTATTTTTAACATATATATTAATTTAACTTAATTCATGTTAAAATGAAAAAACAAATTACCCTCTCATTTTTGCTTCTTTTATTTGCAATACCAGCATTAATAAGCCAAGTGGTTACAACGGTTCCCACGTTGATAAACAGAACAGATTTAGTAACAATAACGTTTGATGCAACCAAAGGGGACGCAGGATTAAGTGGTTACACTGGTGATATTTATGCACATATAGGTGTTATTACCAATTTAAGTGCAAGCAATGCCGATTGGAAATATGTGAAAGCGGGTTGGACTACAAATTTATCCGTTTGTAAACTTACTCGCACTTCAACGAACCTTTACACATTATCTATTACCCCCGATGTGGCACAGTTTTTTGGTGTGCCTGCCAATGAAACCATTGTTAAAATAGCCATGGTATTTAGAAGTTCGGATGGCTTAAAAACGGGTAAAAACAGCGGAGGAACAGACATTCTTATGTCGATGGCTGGTATTTCAATGCCTCACGATGGTGTTACATACCTATCTGACACCTCCGTAAAACTAACATTAACAGCTCCTAACAAGACATCGGTAAACGTCATTGGGTCATTCAATAATTGGACAGCAGATTTATCTAACTTAATGACCAAAAGCGGAGATAAATTCACGCTTACTCTTACTGGCTTGACCAAAGGTCAGGAATACCAGTATCAATATAAAATAGATAATTCTATTGTTGTTGCCGACCCTTATACCGAACTTGTTATTGATCCAGACATGGATAGATGGATTCCCGCAGCGGTTTTTCCAGGTATAAACGCCTCACCGTCTGCTGCTGAATTGGCCAGAGGCAGAATGGCTTGGTTTAAAACTGGTCAAACACCTTATAATTGGCAAGTTACAAACTTTGTAGCTCCAAAAAATGAAGACTTAGTTGTGTATGAACTTCTGATTCGCGATTGGCAACGCGCATCACTCAATGGTAGCGATCGGGGCATTGTAAAAACATTGACCGATTCGATTGATTACTTTAAGCGTTTACACATTAACGCCATCCACATAATGCCTTTTAATGAATTTGAAGGCGATGACAGCTGGGGTTATAATCCAAGTTTTTATTTTGCACCCGATAAATCTTACGGACCCAAAAATGAGTACAAACGTTTTATTGATATTTGTCATCAAAATGGTATTGCCGTAATTATGGATTTGGTTCTAAACCATTCCTTTGGACAATCTCCAATGGCACAAATGTATTGGGATGCCGCAAACAACCGCCCTGCCGCCAATAATCCATGGTATAACGCAACGGCACCACACACATGCTATGGATGGGGAATGGATTTTAACCATCAAAGCACCTATACTCAAAAGTATGTAGATGATATAAGCTTATACTGGCTCACAGAATATAATATAGACGGTTTTAGATTTGATTTCACGAAAGGATTTACACAAAATAATGTTAATTGTGGGTGGGATTATGACCAATCTCGTATTGATGTATTGAAGCGTATGGCCAACGCAATTTGGACGGTTAAACCTAGCGCTTACGTCATTCTAGAACACCTAACCGCCAACAACGAAGAGCAAGTATTAGCAGACGCTGGCATGATGCTTTGGAGTGGACAAGCATTAAACGGTTCATACGGCGAAGCAATTATGGGTTGGAATGATATTGTATCGGGAACCTGTAAATCTGATTTCAGCTCAGTATCCTATAAAAACAGAAACTTCTCAAAGCCAGGATTAATGGGATATATGGAAAGTCATGACGAAGAGCGGCTGGCCTATAAAGCCAAAACTTTTGGTAATGGCGATAGAAGCATGGCTAATGTTCTGAAACGATGTGGTGCTGCGGCAGCAATGTATTTTACCGTTCCAGGACCCAAATTACTTTGGCAGTTTGGCGAGCGTGGTTACGATGTAAGTATTGATTCAATTGGGCGAACAGACTCTAAACCACCCAAATGGGAGCAAATGCTTTCATCAAACAGAAGAACCTTGTGGGCCGTATACTCGAATCTAATAAATTTAAAAATAAAAGAAGATGCATTCCGTTCTACCAACTTTGGCATTGAAGCTGGCACGGCAAATGGCTTAAAACGCATTTGGATTAATAGCGCCTCCACAGATGTACGTATCATTGCAAACTTTGGCACTACAACCCAAAGTACTCAGCCATTCTTTAGCTCTACTGGAACGTGGTACGATCACTTTGCGGGAACATCGCTTACAGTAACAGATGTTAACATGAATATTTCTTTGGGAGCTGGCGAATTTAAGATTTTCTCAAAAAAGCAGATGGAAGGTTTTGGGGGTGGAGTTCCCACTTCGTTGGAGAATCAAACAGCTTTACAATACGATGAATTCGTTATTTATCCACAGCCAAGTTCTGATATGATCAATTTTGCAAATAATACAACAATTGAGCAAATAGAGATTATCGATTTACAGGGTTTAATGTTACTCAAACAAACTTTTGATGAACCAAACGTTAGTCTATCAGTAGCCCATTTACGAAGCGGAATATATCTTGCTAAAATAACCCTTCAAAACGGGCGAGTTGAAATAAGAAAAATTATAAAACAATAAAATTATTCTATCTAAAAGAATAGAGCTCATGAAGCAAAACAACCATAACGTTTAGATTAATGCTATGGTTGTTTATTCTAACTCCTGCCTTTGCTCTTTACGTAAAAATCATCAAAGCAAACACCTTTAACTTAGAACACAAAAGGCCTTTGGATGCAACAGAATAATGCCGTGTGAGTTTAAATGCAAACAAAACTACCAACCGCTTCCCGCACCTCCCCCACCAAATTGGCCTCCTCCTAACGAGACATCCGATGCCGAAGGGACAGCATTACCACCTAGAGTTTGCGAGGCAATAAAACCGTTGAGTTTAGAGGAGTTCCACTTATCGTCTATAAGTTTTTCGCGGGTGAAACCCTTGCGTGGCGCCTTAAGAACATTTAACAGAACGAGTGCCACGGCGGTTAAAATTATACCCGCAATGGTTATTGAAACTACTGGATGGCCAAGACTAAAATAGTATTTAAAGGTAAAAACAGCCAAGGCCACAAGGAGTAATCCTACTCGAATAAAAAGAATAGAGCGTTTGCGGATGCCCCAATAAATGTAGCCAATAGGAATAAGAATGGTAAAGAGGTAAAAAATAATGGCCAAGGGAATATCGCCACCTGGAGGCACCTCAACGCCAAGAAGCATCTCGCTCAACTGTCTAACAACAAAGTAATTGACCGACAAATAGCCCAAGATGAGCGAAAGTGATTTGAGGATAATAAAATGGTCATCAAAAACAAAATTTCCAAGTTTTGCCTCCATTTTAACGCCTAAGAAGTAAACCCCAAGCCATGTTGCTAAAAGGATGAGTGGCAATAAGGATAAGACTAAACCGCCCGCTTGCATCGTCATTTCACACACAAACCAGCTCAAGAAACAGAATACTAAAAGAAGAGCGAAACGGTTGAGGTATCGGATGGTGGCAAAGAGCGAAAAAATGAGCCCAATCAATGGATATCCCAACGAGCTAGAGCTCTGGAAGAGTATAGCAAAAGCGACGAATCCTAAACCAGCAAAAAGACCAGCCTCCGTAACGCCTGAGCGGAAGTGTCTATGGCTTTTAATAAGTACAAGCTCGGTAAAAACAAGTAATCCAACACCCAAAAAGAGTGAAATTCCAGAAATACTCGTGTCGCCATTAGAACCAACCGCAAGATATAAAGGCCCCATAATGGTTGTCATGCCAATAACAGAAACGATAAAAAGAAGCAGTCGGATAAAGATTGATGGACTAAAAAGATTTGGCATAAACCCCAGACGAGCACGATTCCATTGCTCATCCGTTATAACAAGACTTTTATGCAATATTTTAGCCTCAGAAAGTACTCTCTTCTTTTCTAGTTCGGCTATATTGTAGGCAATAATAGAATTAATCATTTACGAAATGTGATTTATTATTTACTAATAAGATAACCAACCCAATACAACTGGCAGGTAGGTAATAGATGAACAGTATAATAGAGTCGTCGTGCAAGACACTAAGCATTTGAAATACAAGAAAAGAGATGGCAATATAGCCAGCCAAAACAGAGTAAAGAAAGAAGAGAAACTCCCGCTCTTTCCATGTATAAAAGGCCACCAGAAGAGCCGATAAAAGAAGAATAGTAGCAAAAACGAACTGCGAATCACTCATAAAAACAGCACATATCAATCCTATAAAATAGAGTAGAAGTCCGAAATTTTGGTAGGTAAACCTGAAATGCTTCTTAATCTCTCTCACATAAGAGAGATGTCCAACAAGAATAAGAAATATTCCAACAGCAATTGCCGTAAAATAGAGTTCACCAAAAGAGAATAGCTCACCAGTGGCCCAATTAACGGGCGACATATTGATACCCACCGAGGCCGTAAAAGCAGTAACACCCATGGAAAGAAGCGATTTACTATCGAACCTATAAGCCAAGAAAAGAAGAATGGCCGAACTAACAATAGCGCTTGAATTGAGCAGGAGTTGCACAAGGTTAAAATAGACCTGTATATAAGTGAAGAGCGAAATAATAAGCAGTGCCGCAAGAATGAGAACATAGTCGAAGTAGGTGTGACTAATAACTACTACCGAATTGGTGTAAGGCTGCGCATGTTTGCGAATAAAATAGAAACATCCAATAATAGAAATTAAAATAAGAGCCATGCTCAAGAGATGGCCAATACTACCCATATTTTCATATACCAGATAGCCCACCCCTCCAGTTAGAAGCATTATGCCTAAATAAAGTACTAATCGGAGTTCGAAGTAGAGCGAAACAATTTTGCCCGTTCGTATAGCTTCAAGAAAATCGAATTGTTCGGGTTCAATAACCTGACTCTCGAGAAGAGTATTGTTGATATTTTTCATTCAGTTGAGATATTAATAATTCGTTAATCAAACTTATATAAAAATTTCGATTTATAAGCATATCGAATAGAAGCCACATAAAAGGTAAACGCATGAGTTATGCAATCATTCCCAAATATTTAGCAACACAATTCCACTGATTCAAATAAATCTTTGTACTTTTAAATTATGAAAAACAAATAAAACAAGATAGATTATGAATTCAACAATAGGAGTATATGCAACACATAGCGCGGCTCTAAAGGCCATTGACGTACTTGCGGAAGCCAATTATCCGGTGAATCAGTTGTCGTTAATTGGAAAGACCGAGATAATTGATGATCAGATACATGTTAAATCGAGCGATGGCTTAGTAAACACTGCAATTGGTGTAAGCGTAGGTATTGGCTCGGTTTTAGGCGTTCTAACGGGAGTTGGCGTAGTTGCCATTCCTGGGTTTGGGTTTTTATTGGGTATAGGTGCCATAATTGGCGGAATAGCTGGTTTTGATTTAGGACTTATAGGGGGAGAAATAATTGCACTATTATCAATGTTTGGAATAAAAAAAGAACATGCGGTGAAGTTTCATGAGCATTTGAAAGAAGGTAAATTTCTTGTAGTTGCGCATGGCACGCAAGAAGAGATAGAAAAAGCACATGAAATACTTAATACCCATGGAGAACACCTCGAACTCAACATCCATTCGGGCGATGCTATATAACCATAAGATTTGCAAGCATTAGCAAACAAATAAAAAAGTAACATAACATTAAAAAAGCTCCCCATTTGCAAAAGATGAGGGAGTTTTTTTATGGTAATTAAAAGTTGTAAAAGTTTATCTTTGTTTTATTACAACAACAGATAGTAGATTTAATAAACTATTATACCCACAAATAAATGTATTTGATTATGCAAAAGAGATGTTATTGGGCTATCGTATTTTTGACGTTCTCTTTTATTAACATCCCCCTGGCATACAGTGAATTAAATGACATTCAGTTTCATCATTACGACAACAGAAATGGCCTTTCGAACAACTCCATTGAATCAATTATTCAAGATTCTAAAGGATTTTTATGGGTGGGAACACATGATGGATTGAATCGTTTTAACGGAAGCGAATTTGAGGTGTTTAAGCAAATACCGAACGACTCAAACTCTATTCCTGGCAACTTTGTGTCAAATATTTTCGAAGATAGAGTTCATAATATTTGGGTGAGTAGCTATGGCATTGCTAAATACAGCTATACTCAAGGTGGTTTTAAACGATATTTTAGCTTTGAGAAAGATCAAACCTCTATTTGCAACAATGTAACACACTCATTCTTTGAAGATAACGATGGCGATTTATATGTTGCCTCATCGGAAGGGATAGCCGTTTACAATTCCAAAACAGATAATTTCAAACGCCTAAGAAACTCTTCTCATTATGGCTCTCTAAGCAACAATAATGTTCTTTGCTTTGCACAACAAGTGCCTGGTAAAATTTGGGTTGGAACAGATGGAGGTGGACTCAATCTTTACGATAAGAAGAGTGGGCAATTTACCCGATTTTTAAGCGAAGAGCAAACCATTAAATCTATTAAAGCACTCACATTTGTGGCAAACGGGATACTTTGGATAGGAACTTTAAATGAAGGCATCTTTGTTTACGATGTTAAAACGAACAGAATTATCAAAAGATACCAGAATAACGGAAAGTCTGCTAACACATTATCAAGCAATGAAATAACAACTATTTACAAAGACTGTAGAAGCAACATTTGGGTTGGGCACATCAATGGAGGCGTTAGCTTATATCAACCTTTGTTTGATAATTTCAAGACATTCTTGCCCGAAAAATACAATCCTTACACCATCCACTCATTGAGCATTACTACAATTTATGAAGATTCGTTCAACACAATATGGTTTGGCGGACATGGTGGTAGTGGACTCTCTTTTTTTAACTATAACCAAAACACGTTTAAACACTATGAGCAAATACCGCTCAAGAAGAATTGGCTTGAGAGCAACATGATTTCGACATTTGCAGAGGATGATAAGAAACAAATTTGGGTTGGCACAGATGGCGATGGTGTTTACAGCTTTTCGCCAAAAGACGAGAATTTCCGTCACTTCACAAAAAGCACTGGTTTGCCAGGCAATAATATCCTTGGACTCATTTATACCGGCAACAACACACTTATTGGGGCTGGTTGGGGCATCGGCTTGTTTGAAATGAATACCAATGATGGTTCTACGCACGAAATAAAAAGTGGATCAGAAAAAGTAACCAACGTTAAAAGCATTTCCAGAGATGCTGATAAAAACTTTTGGATAGCAACACACGTTTTAAGGGGCATTCAGGTATATGACCCCACAACCAACAGTTTTTACAACCGAGAAAATGTTGATATTTACAACCAACAGCTCCTTGAAGTGGCATTTAGCTCCTACATATTTCACGACAGCAAAAAACGAACGTGGGTTTGCTCATATTCTGGTTTAGGCTATTACAACAAAACTTTTCAGCGATTCATTCATAACGAGAGCGATACGAATTCTATTAGTTCAGATTATATCTATTCTATTATTGAGGATAGGAATCACCATATTTGGGTAGCAACCATGAATGGACTCGATTTAATTGAAGAGCGAAACGACTCCATCTCGTTTAAACACTTCAATCAATATTTGGGTACTACTAGTATAAAATCGATCAATGAAGACACGAAAAACAACCTATGGTTAAGTTCTGCCAATGAAATAATTCGTTTTAACCCTCAAACCAACGAGACTTTACGATTTCCTGTGGAAGGGAATTTTAACGAACGAGCCTCTTTTAGAAGTTCATTGGGTGAAATGTATTTTGGAAGCGATAAAGGTTTTTATGTCTTTCATCCCGACAGCCTCTTCAACAACACCATTTTGCCAAAGGTTTACATTACAGAACTGTTGGTTTTGAATAAAAGCCAAACCGTAAAATTGAACGACATTGAGTTGAAGGAGTCTATTCAAGAGAGTAAGAAAATAGAGCTATCTCATTGGCAATCGGACATTACACTAAAATATGTGGCACTTTGTGGCATAACAAACTCGGCGTGCAAATTCAAATATAGGCTCGAAAACTATGACTCAAATTGGATTGATGCAGGCACAGACAGAAAAATAAGTTATAAAAACATTCCCCCTGGAAAATACACTTTTAGAGTTAAAGCGTGCAACAGTGTGGGTGTTTGGAATGAAGATGGAGCCTCCTTAGAAATTATTGTGCGCAGACCGTTTTGGAGTTTCTGGTGGTTTAGACTGGTGCTCGGAATATTAATAGTGCTCATTATATATGGAGTTTTCAAGTACCGTTTATCTGCCATTAGTAAGCACAATATGCTATTGAAAGAGATGGTAAAGAAACAAACAGAAGAGTTGGTACAACAAAAGGAGATTCAATATAGGCAAGAGGATTTAAACAAACAACTGCTTTTAAAACAAAAAGAGATAGAAGCCGAGAATTTAAAGGCCGAAAAAGAGCTCATTCAGTTTCGCAACACCTATTTGGAGAAAGAGGTAGAATACAAGACCACCGATGTGACACGTAAAAACGCAGAGCTATCGGCCAACATCCTACAAATTGCGCGTAAAACAGAGCTTATTGAAAATTTCAAAGAGAGTTTACTTGAGCTCGGGAAAATGGATTTAAAGGAATTGAATATACGTATTAAGACGATGATAAAACTCATTGACACCAATGAGAGTACGGTTCATGAGTGGGAGCAGTTTGAGAATATATTTAACGAAATTCACCAAAACTTTCTCAATCGAATAAAGGTTAAATTCCCTGAACTCACCTCAAAAGATTTACGTTTATGTGCTTACTTGCGAATGAATTTAAGCTCCAAGGAGATTGCTAACTTGCTAAACATTACGGCAAAAGGAATTGAGAAAAGCAGATGGAGACTTCGGCAAAAGTTGGCTCTTAGTCCAACCGATTCAATTAACGATTTTATAATGAGATTTTAGACTATTGAACTTGTTCGGGGATGAAAATCAACAAAAAACATTAGGCGATAAAACTCTTAATCTATTCTTAACCTTATATTAACGGGGAACCAGCCGCACCACAATACATTTGTAACACTATTTTAAACTAAAAAAATAATGTTATGAATAAAAAATTACAAGTCTTCTTCCTTTTGCTTTTCATCCCCATCGGATTATTTTCGCAAACGGTAGATTACTCTTTTGTAACGGTAGGATGCAATCGTGTAGACTATACCGACACAACAGCAACAGCTGGAACCGAATTTAGCACTGGCAAAAGTACGGCGAACGTATACCAGTTAAATCGACTATTCACCGAGGTTTCACAACTTGTGCCACTACCAAAATTCATCTTCTTAACAGGAGATATGGTGATGGTTTTGATAAATTAGTTTCCAATTAGTTAATTGCTTTGCCAATTCAAGAGTGTCGTTTTTGTAACCCATCACCATATCTCCTGTTAAGAAGATGAATTTTGGTAGTGGCACAAGTTGTGAAACCTCGGTGAATAGTCGATTTAACTGG
>JAYVSA010000252.1:0-9883 GCA_043775765.1 Breznakibacter sp.
TTATCTTTAAAAATGATGTAGATAAACGACATCCCAAACATAGAGGTGCTTCGAATGGTTTTAACACCTGGAATACCCAACAAACTACTACTTAGCGGATAAGTTATCTGGTCTTGAATATCCTTTGGCGAGCGTCCCATCCATTCGGTAGCCACAATTTGCTGATTGTCGCCAATGTCGGGAATTGCATCCACGGGAATTGGGTTGCGCGGAATTAGGCTTAACCCACTGTTAAACGGAGAGAAAGCCAACCCAAGTACCAAAAACAACCCCAAGAGGATGAAGGTAACCAGTCGATTTTCGAGAAAATATTTTACGAGCCAATTGAACATGGATATAAGGATAAAATGGTGAAATAATAAAATCTATTTTTTTTATTATCATATTGTAAATTTTTATTAATTAATGGCAACTTCCACCTGAATTTGAATGACCACCATGGGAATCTACAGATTTTGTTTTTGGCATATCTTCCATATCCATTTTCTCCAAACCCATTCCGCACTTAGGGCAAGTTCCAGGGTTAAATACAATTACATCCCTATGCATAGGGCAAGTGTAAAAATAATGCTTTTCAGCGGTTTGAGGTGTGAGTTTTGGACTGCAACTTACTATTAAAGTTAATGAAACAAGAAATAGGAGTACTATCGAAATTTTGTTTTTATACATATTTTGTTTTTTAATTGGTAAATATTTTATTGGCGAGCTTTAATAACGTGTTTGAAATTTTCAGTCTATTATTCTCTAAGTTCTTAGTGTTAAGCTCAAATATTACTTTATTTACTTTGCTTACAAGATTGATATCCGAACCATTTTGAGCCATTCCAAGGCTTTCTGTTATATATAAAGTGCTCATCCCCTTAAGTTTTTCGCGTGCGATAGATATTTGATTGGATTGTTCTTTTGTTATAAAGAGAATGTGACAATGCTCAATACTCTCGATATTTTCAAAAACCTTTACTTTTATGGTTCTATCCCCAACAGATTTTAACGAAGCCATGAGTTGCATCTCTTTCACAATATCACCATTGCCTAGAATACCAATAATGAAATTGCTATGTCCGTCTTCTCTGGGCCATCCTATATTTTTAGTGAAGTTATAAATAAAAATAGCTTCATATTTTGGGTCTATATCCTGTGCACTTATTTGTAGAATGCAAAGAAGCCATAAGCCAAAAGCAATTGAAATATTCTTTATTTTCAGCATATCCTGATTTATTTGATGGTTTTTATCCCGAAAATCCATTGCCAAGCAAATACAATTTGTTTATCGGGCGCAAGCTGGATTCCGTTCACGTTTGCGTATATATTTTGGTTATAATCAATTGAAAATGTATTATTTTTTAAAGGACCATTAGGAATTCTAAAATATGCTCCAATAGTAGCGTTCACCGTTTTGCTGCCAGAGTATTGAGAGTCATATACTGGGCTAAGAGTTGCATCCTGAGAATTATCACTTCCACTGTTTTTTTGAAGTATATAACTTTGTAGTTTTGCGGAGGTTGAGAACCAACGCAACCATTGATACGCTCCCCCTACACTTAATTGATAACGATTCCCTAATTTATAGTCTCTACTATTATTATAAAGCCTTAGTATTGAACCCAAGTCTGCACCCCATGACCATTTCATGGTAGAGCCAAGATAAGTTAGAGAAACTATTGGGTCAAATGTTCCCGTTCCTGTTTGCATCGAATAGGGAAGAGTTCCCATATCGTCTTTTAATGAAACTGAACCAGTTGGTATTGAAGTGCCTGCATTTAAAAGCAAATTCTGCGACTCGCGATTAAAAACCAGATATGATGCAAGCAAATTTAAATCACCAAAGCCTGAAGAATTTTCAGTAAAGGTTTTAGCTCCATTGGTCTTCATATTCATACTGTTGTTCAAAAACTTACCGATAAGCATTATGTTTAATTTGTCGGAGGGTGCATACATACCCATGAACATGCTTTCGTATGTATTCATGCTCGTAGGTGTTTCTTCATAACTCTTTAGTATATCATCGACACTTATTTTATTAGCACCATTTTGTATTTTGGATGTCCCCATACTCATGAATTGGTATGAAATCATATACTCTCCTTTACTATGAGGATGTGGCAAGCCTAAAATAAATGCCTTATTCATACTATGATTTAGAATCTCTTCAAGAGATAATTCATACTCATCGTTTTGAGCCTTTAGCTTGAAAGTTGTTAAGAAACTAAATGTTAAAAAGAAAAATACAAAAAGGGTTTTTATTGAAGGTATCATAATGTACAATATTTTTATTTACGGCTCATTTGTTTTTAAGTTTGCTTGGATTTATCCATTTTACAACTGATTAATTCCATTCCACATTTAGGACAAATTTCTGGGCTATTGATATTTTTTTTTCGATATATTGAACAAATGCAATTTACTTTTGATGTTGAGTTTTGAATTCCCAAAGTGACTTCTACAGTGGTAGAACTATTACCACACGATGAAAGTATAACCAATATCGCAAATAAAAATACACAAAAAGCAATCTGTCTCACTAAGTATAATAGTTAATTATGAATACCATTATGATAAACTATATGTTGTGTATGTAATTGATGCATAGTTCTATAATACCCCCCAACAATAGTTGTATCGTTCATCATACGGGTTGCATCCATGTTACTACTACCCATCATACCGCCTTGCATCATACTATTAGACGGAGAAAAATTGCTCATCATCATGCCATTTTTATACATCTCATTTCCAAACATCATATAATGCACATTGAATAACGAGTCGTTTTTGTGGTACAACGAGTCGTATTTCAAACAAAAGTGATTATTCTTTTGTATCTTGACGGTATCATAAACCATTATCAATGTATCGTTAAAGGCATTGGATAGAGTTAATGTACTTTTTAGATTTGCTTTTTCAGCATCAACTAACGTGTAATCGGTGCTTGTGCTATCCTTCGAGCAACTTGATAAAATCACCATTAAGACGAGAACTCCTATTATATTTTTCATTTTTATAGATTGTAAAGACATAAAATATTCTCTGAACTATTTTAAATTTTTGAGAAGAGGTTTTTCACACCTCTTCTCACTTTTATTTAGGTTGCCAAATTAATGACAACTTCCAGAATGTTGTGATGTGCCACCCTTTTGACTAAAGTGCATTGTAGACATACACCTTGTAAACGCCACCAAAATTGCAATAACAAGGAGTGATGCTATGAATAACTTCTTCATTTTTAATTACTTAACCCCTTGAGCCTCTAAGAAATGGTTGATTTTATAGTGCTTATGAAATTCATCATATTCACCTAACGAAGCATCAGTTTTAAACTGGCCATCAATTGCATCATGCAACATGTGATTGTCTGGGAATGCAGCTTTTAGACTTAATAAAGTTAACTCCTCAATTTTACCATCTCCGCCTTTGCTAAAGAAATAGGTGGTTACACTCTTTACTGTATTAGTCTTAGCATTGCTAGAAACAGTAGATTGTTTGCTATAGATCCAGAGAGCACCTTTATCTCCAACTGTATAATCTTTCACGCCTTGGAATCTAACTAATTTTTCATCACAAAGCTTATAACCCCATGTGTCGGCCTTTCTAAGGTCGTAAGACTTGCCTTCATGCACAACAGTGATAAAATCTTTTCCCAAAAAATCATTGAGTTTAATTTTATGTTTTTCTTTAGCACAGTCAATACCGTACTCAATTTTACCAACAGAATAGTCGGCATAAGATTTATAAACACCACTGCTTTGTGCAAACAATGAACTTGTGCTAATTAACGCTAAACCAGTTAGCACAGCAATTTTTTTTAATGTTTTCATAATTTTTTTTAATTTGAGTTATTAACTATATGAATTTACAAATAATTAATTGCAATTTACTTGTATTAATTATTTATATCTGATTACTATTCCATTTGGTTTAACACCAACAGATATTTTAAGTAATTGCAATTTAGTCGAAACGTCAACTACCGACACTGTGCCATCAAACTGATTAGTGACATAACCCATTTTTCCATCTTTTGAGAATGCAATTGCATGAGCACCAATTCCAACATTTACCGAACCGCTGTGAACGAATCCTGTATCAGATTTTGTCCAATAATGAATTTTGCTGTTTGCAGGGTCTGAAACCCACATTTGTTCCATCATAGTATTACGTGTAGCCATTCCAGGCATAAAACCTAGATAAACAGTATCGGTCATCATATTGGTCATCCCGTTAATGACACTAATGCTTTGGCCTTCTTCATTGTCCACATACATCATTCCATCCATTCCTGGCCATGCACCTACAGGTTCTTTACCTGTAGAAATGGTATCTATAACCAGTTTGGTAGCGGCATCAATAACTGTAACTGAATTTGACATGCCATTTGCAACAAAAGCCTTTTTACCATCGTCCGAGAATGTTACCTCGGCAGGCATTTGTCCCACAGTTATGGAATTAAGTAGTAGGAATGTGTTTGCATCATATACTTTGACCTTCCCCTCTGTCATCATCACGGCAGCCCACAATTCTTTGCCGTCAGGTGAAAAAACTGCATTATGAGTCATTCCTTCCATTGTTATTTCTTTTAAGAGCTTGCCTGAAATAGCATCTAAAATGATAATTTTACCAGACATTTGCATAGAGGATGCAGTAGTGCTTGTAGTGCTCTCCCCACTATGGTGGCTACTGTGTTCATCAGTAGTCCCACTAATTGAAGCAGTATCAGGCGTCAAGTTATGGCCACTACTGAAATCCATGCCTGATGCAGCTATTGCCAATTTGCTTTTATCTGGAGATAAATAAATATGATGTGGCCACAGGTTGTCCATATTCATGTTCATTATACCACTTTCTATATCACTTTTTAAGTTAGCAAGATCAATCGTTTTCTCTACCTTGTTAGTCTCAAGATTAATTACAGATATGGAATTACTTTCTCCATTTACAATATAGGCAGCGTCATAGGTAACAGGCTTTTCAATGACACTATCCTTGATGGAAGTATTTATTGAATTTAAAGGAGTTTCATCTTTAGTAATGTCATCGGCCTTTTGGCAAGAAGCACTTAAAAGCATAAGGGCAACAAAATATATTGTCGCAAAAATTATCTTTTTCATAATAACTAGATTATTAAGATAATTACTTACGCTTATATTGGCAACAGCTAGGAAGTGCGCCATAAACCTTATCATCTGCCTTAAACTTCTCATTATCGTGACCAACGGCCGCAATAGCTTTAGAGATGGCATCGATATTGGTTTTAGAGCTGTCAAATGAAACGGTAAGAACTTTACTATCTACATTCCACTCAGCCATAGCAACGCCGTCGAGTTTTGCTGCCGTTTCAATGCGCTCTTTACACTCACCGCATTTACCAGAAACTTTTAGTGTGGCAGATGTATTGGCTGAAGCCATAGCCGCTTCCATAGAAGGTTTTGAACTGTTTTTTGTTTGTGCGTTTGAACACGCCGCGAATAACACTATAACAAGTGCTGGAATAATAAATTTAATTGCTTTCATGATTTTTGTTTTTAACGTAATACTCTTAAAACTAATAAAATAACATCACAATAGCTATCCGTTTCTCTGAAACCAACAACTATATAATCAATTATTTATTAATCAATTACGATAAACACAAATCTTCGCCAAACACACTTCGGTGAGCGATATCCAATGGGGTGGATTAAAATTTATGTCCAAAAATCTGAACGAAGGAACTATATCAAGGCCAAAGCTGGTTGGCACAAAAAACATCTGAACAAAACTCTTTACAACTGGAGCCTCTTGGTATGAAGATGGTGCGTAATTACTATCGGTTGTAAACGAATGATATACATCGTGACAACAGTTGGATTTCAAATGGTTTCCTTTGGTTGTTTCGCAAGCTACAGGTTTCATACCGCACGTTGCACTCTCGTTATCAACCGACCACTTAATGGCTGCTACTTTGCCTCCACAAACATGAGTTGCTAGTGTCAGGTGTAAACCCGAAACTAGCAGAAACATACTCAATATAATGGAAACTACTTTTTTCATTTTAAAACAATAATGTTTTGTAATCAACAATAAATCAAAGATACAGTATTGGTGAATACATTCGTGTTAATAGAAAGTTAATTCTAAGTCATTTTGTGATTCAGATTATTCTAATTAAACGTCCTAAGCTGTTTTTTGTTGCGTTGTTATATTTTTATTTGCACGGATTTTACATCCATTATAAAAAAGCTATCTTTAATATAAAAACTATAAATCAGGTATTGCAATTCATTATCTATTCAAATAATCAACAATAGATTCTGCAACCATCAACTTAATATCCTTGTTATCTTTAGCTTTCATTATCATTAATTCTTGCCAAAGTTTCAACGGGATCTCAACAGTTTTAGTTTTCCCATCTTCAAAGTAAGGTTCTACTATTGTGCCAATATGTGATCCGCCCAATTTACGACCCACTTTTGAGCCTTCGATTTGAACTCTTGGCACATTGCTATGGAAAGCAGGATTCATTAAAGAACTTGCCTCCATTCTTTCACTAAATGATATTTTCTTTGCCATCTCTTTTTCTATTTGTATTCGTTAATAAGATTGATAATTTGGTTTGTAAATACTTGGTACTCTTCACGCACCTTTGATTTCTTATCAATAGCATTATAAGACGATATTGTTAAACGTGGATAATGTACCGATGATTTTATCTTCTGAAGCAGTTTAAATCCGCTGTTCTGCAATAGGGCTTCTATTTCTAAACTTTCATTATTTTTCTTAAATTCATTAAGAAAAGCAACGAATGTGCAGTCAGGATTCAATGATTCAATAAAGGGCTTAAATTTTATTGCACTAAATGCATCAAAACTGCTTGGTCTAATGGGCATCACAATTATATCAACAGTTTTTAATAACTCCATAATGGACGATTTCTCATTATGATTATGGTAGAGTACTCCTTGAATGTCGAGCATTACAATTCCTCTTTCATCATACATTTTGTTGTGAAGATTTTCAACTACCATTTCAACTGGTATGGCTATTAATGAATTTTCATCGTTATCTTCCTCAAGCATTATGCTCAAGTCTTTTAGAGACCCCTGTGGGTCAGTATCTATAACTAAAACGTCATAGCCATAGTT
This sequence comes from Breznakibacter sp., assembly GCA_043775765.1. GTDB lineage: Bacteria > Bacteroidota > Bacteroidia > Bacteroidales > Marinilabiliaceae > JAGPHP01. The sequence goes on from JAYVSA010000252.1 coordinate 7,119, forward strand.
TTCCTTTAGAACTTTACTCAATAATCGTGTATGAGTAGATTTTCCGCTTCCTCCTTTTGGAGAATAAATCGCAATTGTAGTTACCATAAAAATGTTTTTTGTAAATAAATAAAACTATTTTCCATTTATTCTTTGGTATCAAAGTAATACGGAATAATGGAGAATTACAAGTAAAAACTTGTTGCATTTCTGTTACAACAAAACATTTAACTTTTTGGTTATCAATTGTATAGGCTTGCCAAAATTCGTCCTTGTACCCCGACTAAGAAGAAAACAAATTGCATGCATCGGAATGCAAATGTAAACAAAACCAGCCTCTTTAGGTTGGTTTTGTTGTTTTATGATGTACCCACAAAAGCATTCATATACATTGATAAACATTATTTTTGCGACAAGCTTAGTACAAATACCCAATTCGGTAACGATAAAGGAGTAAATCTCCTGCAGTGACACTTCCGTTTCAATTGACAACTCCATGTTAACATGAAATATTCTTGCGTTAACAAAACTCAAAAAACAAACAGTCTAAAAAAATCATTAGAGACTTTAAACCTAATTCCAACCTAAAAAATGTACTTCATACCTATTTTAACTTATTTAGTTATTTTCATCTACTACCCCCTCATCTCATTCATCATACTCAGTTTTCCCACCAACCACAAAGCGCATCAACATCGGCACGCTACAAAACCTCAGCTTTATACCCCGCCTTTGTAACTATTGCAATAACCTCGGCTTGGGTAAGATTATTTGTTTCAATACTTAGAATCTTTTCTGGTGCAACAGTATCAACGCTCCATTTCTCAATACCTTTGGCACTATTTAACGAAGGCGTTACCTTTGCGATGCATCCACCACAATTGATGTTCGTTTTAAATTTCAGTGTTTTCATTTTGAATGATTTTTTAAAAATTATTGAATACTCTTAGCTTTTAACCTTAAACTATTACTCACCACCGATACAGAGCTTAACGCCATGGCAGCCCCAGCAATCATTGGATTAAGCATGAAACCCCACAAAGGAAACAAAACTCCCGCTGCAATTGGAATACCAATAACGTTGTAGATAAATGCCCAAAAGAGATTCTGATGAATGGTGTTAACTGTAAGTTTCGACAACCGAATGGCTTTCGGAATCTGCATTAGATCAGAGGATATGATGGTCATCTTTGCCACATCCATGGCAATATCCGATCCTTTACCCATGGCAATGCTCACATCAGATTGTGCCAGAGCGTGCGAATCATTCACCCCATCGCCAACCATGGCAACCACATTACCTTGATGTTGCAATTGAATGATAAAATCGGCCTTTTCTGAAGGCATCACTTCCGCTTTATAGTTCTTGAGTCCTACCTTTTCAGCCACGGCTTTGGCAGTTTGACTGTTATCGCCCGTGAGCATGTAGACTTCTATGCCTTGTTTTTGCAAATCAGCTATTGCCTTTTTTGATGTCTCCTTTATTTTATCGGCAATGGCAATAATGGCCAACAATTCGTTATTTCGAGCAAAGCAGACAACGGTCTTCGCCTCATCTTGCAATCGCTCAATTTGCGATAAACGATCAATAGGAATAACTACCTTATAATCGTCAAGAAGCTTCATATTACCCACCAAATAAGCATTGGCACCACAAGTAGCCACAACGCCTTTTCCTGTAACACTTTCAAACTTCTCAAGAGTGATTGATCGTCCTTCAACATAACCCTTTAACGAAGCCTTAACCGCATCGGCCAATGGATGTTCGGATCTCGACTCAATGCCAAACAAAATGCTCTGAAGATCAAAAAGCGCTGCGTCCGAAACGGTCCAAACCACATCCGTCACCTCAGGTTTGCCTTCTGTGATTGTACCAGTTTTATCGAGCACAATCACGTCAATTTTATGAGCCAATTCGAGGCTTTCTGGATCTTTTATCAAAATACCATTTTCGGCACCTTTACCAATTCCAACCATAATGGCCGTTGGTGTTGCCAATCCTAATGCGCAAGGACACGCAATAACCAAAACGGAAACCAACGCAAGTAAAGCCTGAGTGATAGCATTTTCACCCCCAAAAACAAGCCATACCACAAAGCTAATTATCGCGATAGCCATAACAACTGGCACAAATATGCTGGCAATTTTATCAACCAGTTTTTGAACGGGTGGCTTACTCCCCTGTGCTTGTTGAACCATTTTAATGATGTGCGCAAGTATGGTTTCTGAGCCAACCTTCTGAGCAACAAAAACAAAACTACCTTTCTGATTCATGGTGCCAGCAAACACTTTTCCTCCAATCTCTTTCTCTACAGGCAACGATTCGCCGGTAATGGTGCTTTCATCAATAAACGATGAGCCCGAAACAATCTCACCATCTACAGCTATCTTGTCACCTGGTTTAACCAAGAGTTTATCACCGCTCTTTACTTGCGAGATGTTCACTTCTTGCTCAACACCATTCTCCCCAATAATAATGACGCTATTTGGCTGTAATCCCATTAGCTTTTTTAGTGCCGATGATGTATTGGACTTAGCCTTTTCTTCGAGCAACTTACCCAAAAGGATAAAAGCAATAACCACCGCCGATGCCTCAAAATATACATGTGGATGTTGACCGCGACTGTGCCAAAAAATAGGAAACAGAGTGCTAAAGAGACTAAATAGATAAGCAATTCCTGTGCTCAGCGCCACCAACGTGTCCATGTTTGCTGAGCCGTGTTTTGCCTGATTAAATGCATTGACAAAAAAAGCACGTCCAAACCACGCTATTACAGGAGTAGCAA
>JAYVSA010000253.1:0-6151 GCA_043775765.1 Breznakibacter sp.
GTTCAATTGTTGTAAGCCATCTACCAAGAAAAAGACATATTCGGGAGAACTTTGCATTCCGTTGGACCAATCTTCGAGATAGACATTAATTTCTATGCCCATTTCGGTGGCAACTTCTATTGTTTTACGAATGTCTGTTAAATGTTCTTCTGGAGTCTTGCGCAGTTGCGATGTCACGTGTTTTAACGAACCCTTAGTTAGTAAGTTACACACTTTTGCGCCCGCTCTTTGTATCCATTCTAATGAACTATTATTATCTACAAAACCAAGCACCTCAATTTTATCGAGATAATTATGTTTTGATGCCCACTCGGTAATTTTCTTAACTGCCTCAAATTCACCATCCGACACCCGCGCCGATGCCACCTCAAGCCTATCAACTTTTACTTCCTCGAGCAAAAGTCGAGCTATGGCAACCTTTTCGGCCACATTAAATGATACAGATGTTGTTTGTTCCCCATCCCGGAGGGTGGTATCCATTATTTCGATTTTCATACTTTTAGCCTTTTCTTATTTTTCGCGCTTAACACAAATAATAATCAATAATGTTTTTAATAGAAGGATTTAAACCAATTATAGTTCAAATAATCGTATAGAAAATAGGTGTGCGAAGATACCATTTTCTTTAAAACTAATCCACTTTACGCCTCCATAATCGTCGGTTTAAAATGCTAACGATTAAGTTCTTGACAATAATCATCTAATATGCTTTAATTGGTTCTCGTTTATGGCTTAGCCTTGCACCAAATATTCTTTTAGGCGTTGCGTTTTTTCATGGCTAAATTGTATTGCACTAGAATTAAAGCACAGACCTAAACATAAATCAAAAGAGGCCATCCAACTTAATGGACAGCCTCTCAAAGTTATAATCTCTTTTAATGGCTGGATTTAATCCAACCCCTTAAAGAGTTGAATGGTACTAGAATTTAATGGCGCTCTTTTCATAAGCTGCAATTTCCGATTTAATAGAAATTAAGAAATCGATATCATCAAAGCCATTTAATAAGCAATTACGCTTATAAGCATTGATTTCGAACGACTCGCTATCGCCTGTTTCAACTAATGTGATGATTTGCTTTTCAAGGTCAACCTTCACTAAAGTCTTTGGATTTTTATTGATGGCTGCAAAGAATTTCTCAAGAAGTCCTTCAGAAATAACCACAGGCAAAACACCATTGTTTAGAGCATTACCGCGGAATATATCGGCAAAAAAGCTCGATACAACCACTTTAAAACCATAGCCAGCAACCGCCCAAGCAGCATGCTCACGACTCGATCCGCTACCAAAGTTCTTACCTGCTACAAGCACTGAACCCGAATAGGTTGGATTGTTTAAAACAAAATCCTTTTTTGGCGAACCATCTTTCTCATAACGCCAGTCGCAAAAAAGGTTATCTCCAAAACCCTCTTTTGTGGTAGCTTTAAGAAAACGAGCCGGTATAATTTGGTCTGTATCCACGTTCTCAATAGGAAGTGGTACAAACGTAGTTTCTAATGTTACAAATTTTTCTATTGGCATTGTAATCCAGTTTAAGCGTTAATGACTAAAGAATAGAACGAGGATCGGTAATAACACCTGTTATGGCAGCAGCCGCAGCAGTAAGTGGGCTTGCCAACATGGTACGAGCACCAGGGCCTTGACGACCTTCGAAGTTACGGTTTGAAGTAGCTACAGCATACATGCCAGCTGGAACTTTATCGTCGTTCATGGCTAAACAAGCCGAGCAACCCGGCTGACGAAGTTCAAAACCAGCAGCTTCAAGAGCATCTTTAATACCCTCTTCAATAGCTTGTTTTTCAACTAAGCGAGAACCTGGAACAATCCAAGCAACTACACCCGCAGCTTTTTTCTTGCCTTTCACAGCAGCCGCAAATTGGCGTAAATCTTCAATTCTACCGTTGGTACAGCTTCCTACAAATACGTAGTCAACTTTTTTACCTAACATCTTTTCGCCTGGCGCAAAACCCATATAATCCAGAGATTTAGTATAGGTAATTTGCGACGCTGCATCAATAGTATCAAGTGTAGGGATATGACCGCTGATGCCAATTCCCATTCCTGGATTTGTGCCATAAGTAATCATTGGCTCAATATCTTCTGCTTTGATATCTAAAACTCTGTCAAACTTCGCATCAGCATCCGTTTTAAGCGTTTTCCAGTAAGCAACTGCTTTATCCCAAGCCTCGCCTTTTGGAGCGTACTCACGACCTTTAACGTACTCAATGGTCTTCTCATCAGGAGCAATCATGCCACCGCGAGCACCCATTTCGATACTCATGTTACAAATGGTCATACGAGCCTCCATAGAAAGGGCGCGAATAGCCGAACCAGCAAATTCAACGAAGTAACCTGTACCACCACCAGTTGTTAACTGAGCAATAATATAAAGAATAATATCTTTAGATGTAACACCATTACCAAGTGTGCCTTCAATATTGATAAGCATACGTTTTGGCTTCGGTTGCATAATACATTGACTAGCAAGTACCATTTCAACTTCTGATGTTCCAATACCAAATGCGATGCTACCAAAAGCACCATGAGTCGATGTATGGCTATCTCCACATACAATAGTCATACCTGGTTGAGTAATACCCAATTCAGGACCAACTACGTGAACCACACCATTTTTAGGATGTCCTAACCCAAAAAGTGTAACGCTATGTTCGTTGGCATTTTTTGTCAGTGTCTCAACCTGAAAAGCCGAAAGAGCATCTTTAATTGGAAGATGTTGATCTTTGGTTGGAATGTTATGGTCGGGCGTTGCAAAGGTGTTTTGCGGACGTAAAACTTTGATTCCACGGCTGTTTAGCCCAGCAAAAGCCTGTGGGCTTGTTACTTCATGCACAAAGTGGCGGTCGATGTAAACCACCGTTGGCCCATCTTGAACCTCCTGAACCACGTGTGCGTCCCAAATCTTATCAAAAAGCGTTTTTCCTGACATATTGTTATATAGTTTATAAGTTCTATTCAAAAGTCTGGAGTCTGGAGTGTGTAGTGCAATTACTACAGCCTACGGATCACAGTCTACGGACTATATTTCTTAATTTATTTTTGAAACGGCATCTAAAAATGCTTCAACCGATGCGGTAACAATATCTGTAGAAGCTCCAAAACCATAGAAAGAACGGCCATTATGTTCTATTTGAACATGAACCTTACCCATATCGTTAGAACCTCTTGTAACAGCTTGAACCAAGTACTCTTCTAAGTGAACTTTACGCTTAATCATCTTCTTACAAGCTGTAAAAGCGGCATCAACTGGACCGTCTCCCGTAGATGTTTCCGTAAACACATCGCCATCAAAACTAATTTGAACCGTGGCTGTAGGTATCGTTGTTTTACCGCATGTTACCTGTAAAGAAACAAGTTTAATGTTACGATCTTCACTTCGCTTTTTACCTGCCAACGTTTCTAAATCGTCATCCGTAATATCTTTCTTTTGGTCGGCAAGTCGAAGAAATGCATCGTAAATATCATCCAATTGCTGACCTTCATAGTCGTAACCCAAAACAGAAAAACGGTGTTTAAGAGCTGCTCTACCGCTACGTGCTGTAAGAACGATGCTCGATTCAGAAACACCCACATCTTCAGGGTTTATAATCTCGTAGTTTTCGCGATTCTTTAACACGCCATCTTGGTGAATACCAGATGAGTGAGAAAAAGCGTTTCTACCAACAATCGCCTTATTTGCCTGAACTGGCATACGCATAAGCGTTGAAACCATTTTACTGGTTTTCATAATCTGTTTAGAGTCGATGCGAGTGATATAATCTAAATCATTATGGCATTTGATAGCCATAACAACTTCCTCCAAAGAGGTATTTCCTGCACGTTCGCCAATACCATTCATGGTTACCTCAACTTGACGAGCTCCATTGATAATGCCCGAAAGAGTATTTGCCGTTGCCATACCTAAATCGTTATGGCAGTGGGTAGATAAGATGGCTTTGTCGATATTTGGCACATTATTCATCAAATAGGCAATTTTAGCGCCATATTCGCCTGGCAAACAGTATCCTGTTGTATCGGGGATGTTACAAACGGTTGCTCCCGCTTTAATAACCGCCTCAATGACTCGAGCCAAATACTCATTGTCTGAGCGACCCGCATCTTCTGCATAAAACTCCACATCATCTACAAAGCGACGGGCATATTTCACGGCTTCCACAGCACGTTCAATAATGGCATCGGGATTTGAGTTAAGTTTTGAGTAGATATGAAAATGTGACGTGCCAATTCCTGTATGAATACGACCTCTTTTTGCAAATTTAAGAGCATCGGCAGCCACTTCAATATCCTTCTTAACAGCGCGAGTTAAAGCACAGATGGTTGGATTAGTAACTGCTTTTGAAATCTCTACAACAGAATTAAAATCACCTGGGCTCGAAATAGGAAACCCAGCCTCAATAATATCTACGCCGAGTCTTTCAAGTTGCTTGGCCACCTCAATTTTTTCGATGGTATTTAACTGGCAACCAGGAACTTGCTCGCCGTCCCTTAATGTGGTATCAAAAATATAAACCTTATTGTCCATGTTCTTAACTTTACTGATTACTACCCATTTATAAAATGGTGATTCCTAAATTAACAATGCTGGTGTGAAAAATGTTTTTATATTTCACACTCAATTATTTAGATGATTTCAAAAGAGTTTGGCAAATCGGCCAAAATTAATCTTTTGCAATAGTTTTTTCTATTATTGATGCCTTAAAATAGCATTTTTATTAAAATTGATGTTCGTTGCCCATGCTTTTCAGGTAATTGTCGAGCAGTTCGGTTTTGAGTGATGTGATGGCAATACGACCCGAGCGAACAAATTGCAGGACTCCATAAGGTTGTAGTTTTTCTAGAAGTGCTTGTGTTTCAGCTTTTTGACCTGTTTTTTCAATTACGGTAAATTCAGGTTTCACCTCTAAAATACGAGCGCCATACTGACGAACCAACTTTTCAATTTCATTACCTCCCAGAAGAGCCTCGGTAGAAACCTTGTAAAGCGCTACCTCTTCATGGATAATTTCATCGGAAGTATAGGCAAATGCCTTAACAACGTCTATACGCTTCTCTACCTGACCAATGAGTTTATCTACTTGCTCGCGTGTTGTGTTAACAACAATTGTGAACTTATGAATGCCTTTTAACGCTGATTCAGAAGTAGTTAAACTCTCAATGTTTATATTTCTTCTAAAGAAAACGGTTGTAATTTGACTAAGCAACCCAACGTGGTTTTCTGAATATACCGATATAGTGAACTCTTGTTTCATGGGAATCAAAATTTAAAGGTTACTCAAAACGAACTTCTGAAACCGTTGCACCAGCAGGTACCATTGGCCAAACATTTCCCTCTTTTTCAACACGTACTTCAAGCAGAAAAGCCGTAGGACTCGCAACCATTTTAGCAATAGCAGCATCGAGTTCAGAACGTTCATAAACAATTGCCGAATCAATCGAATACCCTTTTGCAAGTATTTGAAAGTCAGGATTTATAAGTTCTGTTGACGCGTATCTCTTATCAAAAAAGAGCTCTTGCCACTGGCGAACCATTCCTAAGAAATTGTTGTTTAAAAGCACAATCTTTACTGGTATTTTGGTCTGAAAAATAGTTCCAAGTTCTTGAATAGTCATTTGAAAACCACCATCACCAACAAAAAGAACCACTTCTCGATCCATGCGTCCAAGTTTTGCTCCCATTGCGGCAGGTAAGCCAAAACCCATAGTACCCAAACCACCAGAGGTTACAACACTTCGAGTTTGTTTGAATCTGAAATAACGAGCAGCAAACATTTGGTGCTGACCAACATCAGTAACCATAATGGCATCATTATCAAAGCCTTTTGAAACCTTTGCCACAACTTCACCCATTGTTAAACCTGGTTTAGAAGGATTTAACTCCTCTTTAACAACGCGGTCGAACTCGGTTTTATAGCAGTTTTCAAATTCACCAACCCACTCTTTGTGAGTATTTGGTTTAATATGGTCTAAAATAAGTGCTAATGTTTCTTTTACATTACCCCAAACAGGAACGGTAGCCGTTACGTTTTTATTGATTTCAGAGGCATCTATTTCAAAATGGATGACTTTAGCCTGTTTTGCATAAGTCTTTAAATTGCCCGTAACACGGTCATCAAACCTCATTCCAATAGCAATAAG
>JAYVSA010000254.1:0-5793 GCA_043775765.1 Breznakibacter sp.
CTTGAATGTACCCTTTAACGGATCAAATAGGTTGAGACCCCCATTTCTAGTGCCAATCCATATACGCTCTTTACTGTCGATATATAAACAAAGAATCTCATCAGATGATATGGAGTTCGTGTCTTTGTCGTCGTGTTTATAGCATTTAAAATTATCCGTCTTGTCATCATATATATCTAGCCCTTTACTCCAAGTTCCCACATAAATAAGGCCATTTTTATCCTCTAACATAGAAAAAACTCTATTGCCCGATAATGAGAATTTATTAGATGGTTTATTGGTATAAGTAGTAAAATCATAGCCATCATATTTTGATAAGCCGTTATAAGTTCCAAACCACATAAAGCCGTTATGATCTCTCAAAATACAGTTTACCGTATTGTTTGAAAGACCATTGGCCGAACTTAAATGCTCAAATTTTGGCTCAAAACATTGAGCATTTATTATTTGAGCAAATAAAAGAAGGAGGATTGTGGTTTTTAATATTTTCATAATTAAACGTCTAGAAATATCTCATTTACATCCTTTTGAGTATTCCAAATTTACTCATTTTATATTCGAATAGTTTTGTTTCTCAATTTTTTAATTAACAGCTCCTATCTTTTTGTATAAGCTTCTGGAATTGAAAAATAGAAGGTCGAACCAACATTGAGTTCAGAATCTACCCAGAGCTTTCCACCCAAAAGTTCTGCTAAGCGTATAGAGATGGCTAATCCTAAGCCAGTACCTCGGTATAGTTTATTTTTATTGTCTTCAACTTTTCTAAACCAGTCAAATATAACATCAAGGTTATTTTGGGCAATGCCAATGCCCGTGTCTTTAACAGAAAAAAGAAAAACACCATCTTTGTGATCCAAAGTTAATGTTACCGAACCTTTCTCCGTAAATTTACAAGCATTGCTCATTAAATTTGAGAGTATCTGGCGCATTTTATGCTCGTCTGTTACAAATTTTAGGTTTACATCTTTCACATTGTTTATTAGAATAATGTCTCGTTCTTCGTTTTTTTCATGCGTAATCCAATATTTCATAAAATTTTCCACAAAATGGACAACTCCAAATACTGAATCTATTCGCTGCGATTGTTTTGCTTCTATGATGGATAAATCTAAGATGTCATCAATCAGAATAAGGAGTGATTCCGTGTTTTTACTAATCTGATAGCTAAAATCTTCCATTTCTTCATGCGAGTTACTATCCATTGTAAGTAGGTTAGAAAATCCAACTATTGCATTAAGCGGTGTTCTTATTTCGTGCGACATATTAGCCAAAAATGAGGCTTTCAGTCTTTCAGATTCTTCGGCTTTCTCTTTGGCTGTATATAACTCCTCAGTTCGCTCATCAACAAGTTCTTCAAGGTGATTGCGGTGCATTTCTAGCTCTTCATTCTTTTTTATTATCTCATCTCGATGAAAAATTAGTAACTCTTTTTGTTCCGACATCTCTTCATTGGTCTCTTCCAAAAGTGAGTTTACTTCACTAAGTTCCTCATTAATGCTATAAAGTGCTGAATTTGTTTCATTTAGTTCCACAGTGCGTTCATCCACCATTTTCTTTAGCAAATTTCGTTGATTTCTAATTGTTTGAATTTTCACGAATACAAAAAGCCAAATGGATAAAATTATGACTAATATAGCCAGCGTTCTGAACCACCAGGTTCCCCAATAGGGTGGTAATATGATTATGGTAAGTGTTGCGCCTTTTTCATTCCAAACGTTATCGTTGTTTGATCCTTTAACTCTAAATTTGTACTCTCCAGGATTGAGACTCGTATAAGTTGCTCCTTTCTTGTTGCCTATGTATACCCAATTGTCATTGAACCCTTCCAACATATATGCATACTGATTTTTCTCTGGATGGATGTAGTTTAATGAAGCAAAATCAATCGATATCTGATTATTTCCATAAGGAATTGTTATTGATTTTATTTTCCACATTGGCAAATCCGCTTGCGCGTTGGGTACTATATATGGTTTGTTGTTTATTTGAATTTCTGTTATATAAATTGGTGGCACGTTTATATTGTCGCTTATTTTTTCTGGATTAAACGTTGTGTATCCATTGAGTCCGCCAAAAACAAGTTCTCCAGTTCTTCTTTTGCAACCAGCTCCCCAAAAAAAATAGCTACTATGTAATCCATCCGATTCATTATAGTTATTAATCTTGTGTGTTGCTAGTGAGACCTTTATAAGACCTCTGTTGGAGCTCATCCAAATGTTTTTAAAATTATCTTCAAGGATACAATATATGTTGTTGTCTATCAAACCATCCGATTGCTTTATATGTGTAAAGCTATCTGTTTGTTTCTCATACCTATTGATTCCTTTGCCGTAAGTAGAAATCCAAATTTGTTTATTGCTATCTTCCATAATGGAAGTAATTCTGTTCTCGCTTATTGTTTTGGAATCTTTTGCTTGATGTAGATAATGTTTAAAGTAAATGGAGTGGGGTGGTACTGAAATGCCGTCTATTAAGAGGGCAACGTTTGATTGATTCTCTAACATTTTATTCAACCCATTCCAAGTTCCAATCCAAATGAATCCATCAGAATCTTGAAATATTGATTTTGATTGAATTCTATTATCTGTGAGCTTTGTATTTAAATCATCCGATCCATTTATTGTGGTAAAATTATCACTCTCTCGGTTATATACCGCAAGTCCATTATCTGTTCCAATCCAAATTCTTCCATCTTTATCTTCAAATAGTTCTTTTACGATATCATTAACTAAACTTCTATTGTTAAGTGAGTTAGCCAGATAATGTGTAAACGTTTTCTTCTTATTATTAATGTTCTGGTGTTTTAATTTATGTAATCCTTCACCATAAGTCCCAAACCAAACATCGCCCAACCGATCTTGAATAATGGATAAGATTGAGTTATGATTTTTTGAATTTTTTAAGCCAGCTAGTTTAATGCGCTCGAAATCTGTAGTTCCTTTATATTGTAAGTTTAATCCTCCTCCATCGGTTCCTACCCAAAGGTTCTGATTAGTATCTTCGCAAATGCTCCTAACAATATCTGCGCTTATACTTTTAGGATTGTTTAGGTTGTTTTTAAAATGAGTAAAGGGTTTGCTATTAAGAAAGGCCAAATTAACACCGCCGTTAGCTGTTCCAACCCAAAGGATATCAGTATTGTCAACATAAACGCAGTTTAAGTCGTTTGTCTCTAAAGATGATTGATTGGTACCATCATAATAATAATTTTCAAATTTATTGCTTATTTCACCGCTGATATCTAGGCTACTCAGTCCATTTTTGGTAGCAATCCATAATCGTCCAAAGTTGTCTTCAGCTAAGCAAACTACTCTATCATCGCAAATTGAATTAATGTCCAATTCATTGTGTTGAAGTACTTTAAAACTATTGCTTTTGGAGTCATATAGATTTAAACCGTTATTCGTACCTATCCAAATTCTATTTTTTGAATCTTTGAAAACGGCAAAAACGGAGTTGTTGGAAAGTGAGCCTTTTTGGTCTGTTTTTTTGAAATGTGTAAAGGTTTCTTTCGATTTATTAAATACATCGAGTCCACCTCCACTGGTGCCAATCCACACATTTTCCCTATCGGCAACAACTGAGAATATTTCGTTAGAAGTTAATGAATTTGGGTCGTCAATATTGTGCTGGTATATTTTAAATGTGTTGGCTTTTCTATCAAACTTACATAATCCATTTGTTGTAATTCCCATCCATAATATACCATCGCTGTCTGAAGCAATTGAGCGAACATTCTTTGAATTTAGCGTGTTCCAAAAGGGATTTGAGAGATAGTTGGAAAATAGCCCTTTTTTTGTGTTGTATGCGCTTAAACCTCCGCTATTAGTACCTATCCACAACATCGAATCATCAGATGTGTGCAATGAATAGAAGTTGTAGTCTGAAAGAATATTGGCGGTGTCCACATCTTGTTCGCGAAAAACCTTAATCTTGGAACCATCGTACCTATTTAGCCCATCTCTAGTGCCAAACCACATAAACCCTTCAGAATCTTTTGTTATTGTTCTTACCCACTCGTTGGAAAGTCCATCTTTTTCGCTAATCTTAGAAAAAACCAAATGTTTATCCTGTCCAAATCCACTTTGCAACAGTAGATGGAAAGTAATAAACAACATAAAATATTTTGTTTTTTTCATACGGAAGAGAGCAGAGGGATAACCTCTCTTATAAATTTACGAATTAATTGCTTGATTAAGCTGTTTTTTGTCCATTATTTGCTGAATATGCATTTATTTCATCAGTCAATGTGCTTTTTTTGAGATTTATCAAGTAGATATTTTTATTGGGCTAAACGGCATATATTGAAGCGTGTCTTCACTGGCAAATTTTTGTAATATAACTGTTTTATTTGTTTAATGTTTAAAATTCCTAAAATTTGGTTGCATTTGGCAACTTAACTCATTGCAAATTTGCGAATTAGCATGATTAATTATCCTCTGATCCTATCCTGGGTGTCTATTCGCAAACAATAGATTCGGGTAATGCAAAATAAAAGGAGGAGCCCACCTTAAGTTCAGATTGAACCCACACTCTTCCCCCCAATAATTCGGCCAATCTGATAGATATTGCTAATCCTAAACCACTTCCTCTATATAGTTTTGAATTATCGTCGTCAACCTTTCTAAACCAATCAAAGATGATGTCAAGATTTTTCTCCCCAATTCCAATTCCCGTATCTTTTACGTAAAATATATATTCACCATTTGTGCAATAAAAACCCAGTTCAACCCACCCATTTTCGGTAAATTTACAGGCATTACTCATAAAATTGGTCAATATCTGTTTTAACTTATGTTCATCGGTATAAAATTTTAAATTAACATTCTCTACTTGGTTATTTAGTAGAATGGCTCTAACTTCGGTGTGGTGGTGTGTATTCCAATATTTAAAAAGATTATTTATGAGTTCAAGTATATTAAAATGCTTATAATTTATTTTAGATTGTTTGGCTTCAATAATCGATAGATCTAAAATGTCGTCAATAAGTAGTAGTAATGAGTCTGTGTTTTTTGAAATCTGATTATTAAACTCTGCAGTCTCTTCTGCTGAATTGTTAGCCATTGTTAGCAAGCTCGAAAAGCCCACTATTGCATTGAGAGGCGTGCGTATTTCATGCGACATATTTGCCAAGAAAGAGGCTTTTAGGCGTTCCGATTCCTCTGCCTTCTCCTTTGCCAAAATAAGTTCAATGGTTCGTTCCTGAACAACTTCTTCAAGATGATTTTGGTACATTTCAAGTTCAATACTCTTTTTACTTATCTCATCGCGTTGATAAATAACGAGTTCCTTTTGCTCGGAAATCTCCTCATTGGTCTCTTCTAGCAGGGAATTAACTTCGCTAAGTTCTTTATTTAAACTATATAATACAGAGTTGGTCTCGTTGAGTTCCGTGGTTCTTGCATCAACCATTCTTTTTAATATTTCACCCTGATTTTTTATGCGGTTCACTTTGAAAAAATAAAAGAGAGTGAATGTACCTATGACAAGTAAGGTAATTATAACTCTGAACCACCATGTTTGCCAATAGGGTGGTGTAATTATTATTTTTAAGGATGTTCCTTGTTCGTTCCAAATTCCATCGTTGTTCGATCCTTTTACCCGCAAAGTATATTCACCTGGACTTAAATTTGTATAGGTGACGCTTTTACTCACGCCATTATCTATCCAAGTATCATTAAATCCTTCTAACTTATAGGCATACCTATTTTTGGTTGAGTGTTTGAAGTTTAAGGCAACAAATTCAAATTGAAGTTGATCGTTACTGTATTTTAGCACAAGTTCTGGTGTTCT
>JAYVSA010000255.1:0-3487 GCA_043775765.1 Breznakibacter sp.
AACACATTACCCTCGTTTTTCAATAGCGTAATGCTCGCTAAAGCACCATCTAAGGCAACTTGTTGGTGCTCTTTTGATGAATATTGGGTGTATCCTTTAGGATTGACATACGATTTAGAGAAAAGTCCACACTTATATTTCAGTGTTAAAATTCGGCTACAAGCATCGTTCACACGTTCTTGAGATATTTTCCCTTCGTGAACAAGCTCCACAACATCTTTACAAAACTGCGCATCGTACGGAATCATACACATATCCAACCCTGCATTTACAGCTATTTCTGCAGATTGCTTTCTATTGCTTGAAACTCTATGAATGGTTATCATTTTACTTAAATCATCCCAGTCACTCATTACAACACCGCTAAAGCCATACTCCTTTTTCAAAACATCGGTTAACCAATATTTAGAGGTAAGAACAGGCACACCGTTAATGCAAGAAGAATTTACCATCAATGATTGAGCACCACTATTAATAGCTTCCAAGAATGGTGGCAAATAGATTTGACGTAATACATTTTCCGAGATTTGTGCATTTCCTCTATCTTTGCCAACGGCTGGGTTTCCGTATCCAAGAAAATGTTTTAAACAAACGGCCGCTTTTGTTGTGTCTGCCAAGTTATTCCCTTGCGATCCTTTAATAAAAGCATTAGCCATCTGAATAGTCATATAGCTATCTTCACCAAAAGTCTCGAAACCCCTACCCCATTCAGGTTGCGGAGCCACATCAATATCTGGCGCATAGTTTAAAACGTTATTACCAGCTCTAAATTCGTACGAAGTTATAGCACCAACCTGTTCGGCTAATGAAGGATCCCAAGAAGCTGCTATGTTTATCTCATGCGGAAAAATGGTACTCTTAGCGTTATAGGTAGCTCCATGCACAGCGTCATTGGCAACAAATGCCGGAATTTTAATACGTTGGTTTACAGCCAAATAATCTTGCACCTTTTTTACAATTCGGTACCATTCCTCAATAGAAACAGGATATTTACCTTTTCCTAAAATAGTTCCAACACCATTGGCAATCATCAAATCATGCATTTTGGCTTCATCCAACAATAGAGTATCGGCACTCGACCAGAATGGGCCTTCCGTAACTGCGGTTAAACCGATAGAGCCCATTTGCCCTACTTTCTCTTCCAATGTCATGATACTCAGCAGGGAGTCCACTTTCAGCTTAATTACCTCTGGCGATAAAGCTATTGTCTTAACCACTAAAGGGGCTGCTGCCTTCTTCTTGGCAAATGAAGTTGTTGACACAAGTAATATCAACATCAATAAACTGCAATTACGAAACACTCTTTTCATTCTATAAATATTTTACAAACTAATATAAGGCAATACACAAATCACGGAAAACGAACCACTATTTAATAAAAAATAACGATTAAGGAGTTGAAACCTCAATCGTTCTATTCCATTCCAATGTACACATCGGATGAACAATAAAATTATGAAATATTTCTGGGCTTACCACATGAGCGGCTCCCCATAAATTAATCTTACTGGGTTTAAAATCGACTTGCTCAGAAATAGAAAGACCAGCTTCGTTACAAACAGTCCATTTTGAGCAGTGTGCCGACTCTTTAATGATAGAATCGAAAAAAAAGTCGGAACTCGGTTTCTCATTAAAATGAACACTTTTTAATGACATTGTTTCGAACTCTAAAACTCTATCTGGGTTTAAGCCCAATGAAAAAGCTTCTGAATCAATTGATGATTGGAAATTAAGTTTTAAATCTTTTCCAACCCCTTCATGATTAAACGATAAAAAATTATGGATATATTCATTGGTTTCAAAGGACTTATCTCCTCTGTTTTCGATAAAATAGTGGAGATTAAGAGAATTATCTTTGAGAGTTAAACTTTTTCTGTAATAAAATGGATAGACTATAGAATCGTTTGAGCACTCAAAAACAATCTCAGAATCGGAGAGTTTCTTAATGGAAGTAGCAAAAGGTGTAACCTGATAAGGAAAGAAAAAATCGTATGGATTGTTGCTTATTTTTTGAAGTAGGCCAACACCAATTTTCGGGAAGAAATCATCTACCGCGCACGTGTCATACCCTATCACCTTGTCTATTCCAAATTCTCCAAACAATCCCTTTCCAAGCAGATGGGTATCACTGTTTCGCAATCGCTCTTGAGTTAAAAATGTGTTACCTTTTGAGTCCGATATCTGAACAACCTTACCATTATAATCGAACCGAGAGCCCACATAGCCCGAAGCAGGAGATTCGATATCAACAGTTAAAAATTCATTTCTAAGTTGGAGCATCACACAATTATAAAACTGAAAGGCAACAGATTACTGACATAGATTCTTATCAAACTAAGCAAACTACTTTACGAAAAAAGGAAAATTAATCGTTCCCATGGCACCCTTGCCATCATACACATACACGAACAATCTATATGGGCCAGACTTGATTGGAGCGTTAAAAGTAATTCCTTTTGAATTCACGGTTGAAACAGCATCCTCAATGGCTTGCGGACGCTCTTCAAGATCACCACCAGATTTCCGATTAGTACTCTCAGGCACCACTTCTGAATGAAATGTAAGCAAGTCGCCATCAATATCAGAAGCTTCAACATTAGCAGAATACGATTTTCCAGCGGTTAAATAAATATCGGCGCCCTTTTCCTTACCATTTAAAAGCCCACTTATGATGCGAGGCGCAGAGTTTGGTGGTCTCTTACCGGTCCAAATTTCAGTAATATAATCTACTGGTTCAGTGGATAAATTATCTTCCGAAAATAAGCCATACCAAGTTGATGTACACTCCTGTTTTTGTTCCCAAAGGAAGATATAATATCCTAAATTATTATTTAAATCTTGAGAAATGGCCTTCTCGTAGCGTTCCTTAATGGATGCCGCTTTTTCTGATGAAGATTGTTCCACAGAAGCACCCCAAGATGTTTTAGGCACTTCCCAAGCACCTGTAGCACCCCATTCGGTAATAACGTATGGACGGTTTATCCAGCCAGCATCAGTAATGCGCTTTTGCAAATTAATGATATCTCCATACATCTGAATAGATATAAAATCCAGATCTGGACAATTCACTTTAATATAATCAATATCGGCTTTTTTAATTCCCGCAAGAGGAGTCGTTGTAGGATGGTTCCCATCAATCTCCTTAATCATCTTTGCAATATCATTTACGGCATTCCAAACAGCCATATTAGAATAATCCAAATTCATCTCATTACCAATAGCCCAAGCAAGCAACGCTGGGTGATCTTTTATAGCTAGAACTTGTTGGCGGAGATCCTCTTTTTGTTCGGCCACAGCTTTAGCATTACTATAATCCATGCCATGACGCTCCCGTTTTAACTCAAGACACATAGTAACCGTAAGTCCATGCCCTTTAGCCTCATCGAGCACCTCTTTGGCACTTTGTTTGCCATTATTTGTACGCCATGTTCTGAAAGAGTTAGCTCCAGCACGAGCAAGCGAAGCTACGTTCCCAAATTCAAGGCCA
>JAYVSA010000256.1:0-5878 GCA_043775765.1 Breznakibacter sp.
TCTTTGGCTTTCTGTAACATAGCTCTCAATAAGATTATTAAACCTACCTGCCTCATCAAACAGAATCTCTATTTTAATTGGTAAATACCAAGTTTCAGATGAGTACTTAAAGGTAGGAAATTGTTTTAATCGAGAGGCATCTTTTTCAGTAGTAATAATGGCAAAATCTTCATTTATTCTTTGCAAACGTATAGCAATATCTAATAATTCGACTTCGGTAAAATTATGATGATCGGGAAATGTTATTGTATCAATTACCGAGTAATGATTTTCTAAAAAATGGTAAAATGGTTTAGGTTGTGCAATACCAGAAAAAGCAACTATTTTTTTGGTACTAAGGAGTTCTTGTGTCCTATCATTTAGGTTAATAGGAGTACCGTACTTATATGTTGAGAAGAAGATATTTTGTTTGTTGGCGAGTTCTATTTTGTTTAGAAACAACTCTTTTGTCGCGTAGCTAATGTCGGAGGGGCATTTATTAACAATTACCACATCGGCTCTATTAATTTCTGAAGCATATTCACGCAACTCTCCTGCTGGTAACATGCAATCTTTCCAAAGCGGTCTGTTATAATCAATAACAACTATGGCTCTGGTTGGTTTTAAGTAGCGATGCTGAAAAGCATCGTCACAAATTATTAAATCTACACCCGTATTAACGAGTTTATTGACACCTAATACACGTTTTTCGGCAACGCAGGTTTCAATTTTAGGGAATTTGGTTTTTATTTGATATGGTTCATCACCAATTGTTTGAGCTGTAGCAGTATCATCGGCATAAATAACACCTTTAGTTTTACGACCATAACCCCTACTCAACAACCCTATGCTGTATTTCGTGTAAAGTAAATCTATTAAATATTCGGTTACGGGCGTTTTTCCTGTTCCTCCAACGGTTATATTTCCTACAACAAAAATAGGTATGTTAAAAGACGTTTGATGGAGAAATCCCCAATCAAACGCCCTATTTCTTAGAAAAATTATCAGCCCATAAACTATCCCAAATGGGAAAAGTAATTTGCGTAAAAACTGGATAATTTTCGATTTATTCATTGATAAATAAATTAATAAATTGCCACATCAAAAGGCAAACGAGCCTGAAGTGGATCTTGATTTTTGATTGTTTTTACGAAATCTAAATCTTGAGAGTTAACGCCAAACAAATCAAATGAAACAAGGAATTTTGCTTCGCTCTCCATGTCTTTCATTAATTGCTCTAAAACGCCCAATTGCTCGGGCAACTCAACTATACGATAGCTTTTTAGTTTAGCACGGTTTTTTGCAACTAAAATTGCATCATCTATTCCTCCAATACCATCAACCAATTTATTTTGCTTTGCCGCAATACCTGTCCATACGCGACCTTGAGCAATATCATCTACAGAAGAAACAGACATTTTACGGCCTTCTGCTACCTTAGAAATGAACGTATTATAACCTCTATCAACATAAGCTTGAATAATAGTTTTATCAGCAATTGTCCATGTACGAGTCATAAAGGAGAGTGAATTTAGAAAATCTGATCCCGTATGAGTTGAAACCTCATCGACATTAACACCCACTTTTTCGATAAGACCCTTAGCATTAGGTATTTGTGCATAAATACCTACCGAACCTGTAATTGTAGCTTTTTGTGCAAGAATGGTGTCGGCCACACACGAGATATAATAACCGCCAGAAGCAGCCAAATCACCCATTGAAACAACAAGCGGTTTTGATTTTTTAGCTAATACCACCTCGCGCCAAATAATATCGCTCCCCATAGCCGAACCTCCAGGAGAATTAACTCTTAATACAATGGCTTTTATGTTTTTATCTTCACGCGCGTTACGAATTGTTTTTGCAAGTTCTTTTGAGTCGATACCTTTACTGTTTCCGCCATCAATAACACCTTCGGCATAAATAATAGCAATTTTATCCATTGAAACTTCTTTAACCGAACTGTCTGAAACCACAACATTGGCATATTTTTTCAATTCTATGGTTGCAAGCTTATCGTCTTTAGAAATTTTAGTTCGGGTTTTTAACTCCTCAATCACCTCATCTTCATACTTTAAACCGTCTATTAATTTGGCATTTAGGAAAAGTGTATTGTCACTCATCATGGTATTGGAGTTCACAAAAGTTTCTATTTGAGATTTTTCAATACCACGACTTTCAGATATTTTGTCTGTGATATGACTCCAGATTCCGTCAATCAGTTCTTTGCGTTGAATACGATCTTCATCGCTCATTTTATCGGCACAAAATGACTCAACACCCGACTTAAATTTTCCATGTCTGAATGGTAAAAACTCAATTCCTAACTTTTCAAAAAGATGTTTAAAGTATGTATTCTCCATATTCAAACCTTGGAACTGCAACATTCCTTCTTTGAAAAGATAAACTTTATCGGCTGCAGTTGCCAAATAATAGCCCTTTTGAGCATAAACATCTGAATAGCTCACCACAAATTTTCCGCTCTTTTTAAAATCGAGTAACGCATTTCGTATCTCTTCAATAGTAGCATAACCCGTTTCAATGGCGCCACATTGCAGATATATTCCATTAATATTCGGATCGCGTTTTGCTTTTTTTATCGATTCTAAAATCTGATTTAACCCTTTTGCTTCAAACTTACCCGACAAAGAGCCTAATAGCTCTCCGAAAGAATCATCTTTGCTACGCTCAACAATTTGTCCTCCCAAATCTAAGTGAAGGATACTATTCTTTTCGGTTGTTACCTCCCCCTCGCCACTTGCTGCAATGGCAGTGATTGTAATAACCACCAAGAGAAGAAATACAATGGCCGATACAATTCCACCTAAAATAATTGCAAAAAAATATTTAAAAAAGCTTTTCATAACTGAGTAGATTAAAAATTCAAAATGGATTCAAATATACAACAATAACTAAATGACTAATAAGTTGAAATCGAGATAATTGTTAAATATATTTGATTTTAAATGCGTTTTAACTACTTTTAAGAAGAACGAACTCACCCTAAAAACTGAAATATGGAAACTTTTGTATTAAATCAAAATGGCACTATTTTGAATAGTTACATCTCTCAAATAAGGGATAAAAAAATTCAACTCGACTCGTGGAGATTTCGAAGAAATTTAGAACGAATAGGGGAAATTTTTGCTTATGAAATAAGTAAAACATTAGAATATAGCGAATTAGAAATAAAAACACCCCTGGGAATTGCCTTTGAAAACATCCCATCCAATAAAATTGTATTGGCCACAATTCTAAGAGCTGGCTTACCTTTTCATCAAGGCTTTTTATCGATGTTTGATGATGCCGAGAACTGCTTCGTGTCGGCTTATAGAAAATATGATGAAGATGGCGATTTTGACATTCATATAGAATACATCTCTGCACCCGAAATAGAGGGAAAAACTCTTATTTTGTGTGATCCGATGTTGGCCTCTGGTAGTTCAATCGTATTGGCATATCAGGCATTGATGAAGATAGGAAAACCAAAACATGTTCATTTAGCTACCATTATTGCCTCTCAAGATGGTATAGATTATTTAGAAAATAATGTTTTTGATGATGATGTTACGTTATGGTGTGGTGCTGTTGATGACGAGCTAAATGCAAAGTCCTTTATTGTTCCTGGCATAGGCGATGTAGGCGATTTAGCTTTTGGGAAAAAACTGTAAAATACGTCATTCTAATAAAACAAGAAAGAGCGCATTCTCCTAGCAAAAGAAAGAGAGTTTTTTTATTTCTTCGGAACAATATTATACGTTTTAAAACTGAAATCCTAGCGATACATGACTAGCCCAACTGTTGTATTCGGGGCAATACATGAGAGTTAATTCCATTGGGAAAAATCCTAGATTATAACCCAGAGATGCACTTGCTCCCAGTCGAAATATTTGATACTCTTTACTAAACCATCTCTTGTTATGATAAATGTCTGTAACTCCAACATTGGCTCTAAAAATGGTATATAGTTCGCCAAAAGTCTTTACTTGAATACCCACCATTGTAGAAACTAACGAATTGGTACTCAGTTGAGTCTCTCGATATCCAGCAAAAGGCATCTGATTGGGAATCACTTGTTGCACTCCACCTAAAAAATTGCGCTGTAACCGAAACGTACTGTCCTCTGTGGCAAAAGCTCCCTGAATGTTTTGAAGAATTGTGACGCTTGATGAAACGCGATAAAATTTATTTATCACAAGTTTAAACTTACAAAATGGCGTTTTTGAGAAATTAATAGGGGTTGAACTAGAAACCATATTATCGTACTCAACAATATTTGCGCTATTATTATATGAAACTCCACCTTCGAGATATCCTTGATTTCCAGATTGTGGAAAAAGTCTTCTATTAAGATTATTGAAAGAATAATTTATATATGAATAAAGATTTTGATTATATCCATCGTAACGAACCGTAGCAGACACGGCAGGATAAAAACTCGTATATTCGAGAGAAGTTCCTAGCGATATGGAATTTTTTAATCCGAAAGTATGGCAAAAATTTAAATTTCCAACCGATTTGCGTGTACTATAAACATACGAAATTTTATCTGCAGAATAAATGGGAAATTCAATCTTATCGAAAGATAGACTGGCACCAATATTATTATTTAAATTCCTCCCGAAAAACTGTTTATGCTGACCAAGAAGTCGAATATTATCCCCCAAAGATACTTTCAGTAAACTTCGAGATTTATCAAAAAACAGATTGCGCCGAGTAAAATTTAAAATGATTGCAGCCTTTGAAAATGAATGATAGCTTATTCCAATCTTTACAACAGCAAGCTCATTTTCTCTCACGGTTACATTTAAAATAGCATGTCCGGGTACATCTGTAGGAATAAGGCTATAAGTAATGGTTTTATAATAAAGAGAAGAATAAGCGTTTCTAAAGGCTTTATCAAGTTTCTCGGTGGTATAAACTCCCCCTTCTGTAAACCCTAATTGCTCTTTAATCATGTGATTCGTGGTTCTAACTCGTCCTTCTGTAACCATTTTGTCAAGAATTACAGAGTCTCTACCCTCATAGCGAGTTTCAGGATTATAGTCAATACGTTCTATGGCATTTAAAGAATCAGCCAAATGTTTAAAAATCGGATAATATACCAATCCTATACTATCGCCAATATTTTCAATTCGTTTAGATGATCCAAAGCTTCCTGCAGAATATTCCGATAAAGGTGTATCAATGATAATTTTACAAAGCTTCCTTTGTTTGGACAGATCTTCGGCATCGCGATACTGGGTAATTTGGTACATCACATCCATGGCATTATTAAGTTCGTCAACCTTAGCAAGACCTGGGAAAAGATTTACACCAATAATATAATCTGCACCCATATCTTTGCAATCAGATACTGGAAAATTTCTAATAATTCCGCCATCTACCAACTTACTATTGCCAACTTTAACGCTTTCAAAAACACCTGGAATAGCCATACTGGCTCTTATTGCTTTTACGATCTCACCATTTTCGAGTACCACTGCACCACCCGTAGCTAAATCTGTTGCAACGCATTTAAAAGGGATATTAAACTTTGTAAAATCTTTTTTGTTATAGAAAGGAAAGAAAACTTTACTAAAATAAAGATAAATCTCCTCAGATTCAATCATACCAGTTGATATATCGGGCTTAAATTGTTTCATGGGAACCTCAAAAGTATATTTATCATACTCATCCTTCTCCTCAATACTAACACTGCTATATTTAGGTTTGCCCGCAAACATATCGGGCCAGTAAATGTCATTATTGTAATTCTCAATTTGCTTACCCGAGTAGCCTGCAGCGTACATTGCCCCAACAATAGAGCCCATACTAGTACCAGTAACGAAATCAATTTTTAAACCTGCTCTATCAATAGCTTTTAAAATACCAACGTGAGATAACCCTTTTGCACCAC
>JAYVSA010000257.1:0-8640 GCA_043775765.1 Breznakibacter sp.
ATAGCTGGTTCGGAAGGTACTCTTATGATTATCACTAAAATACGGTTACATTTAGAGCCTTTGCCTCCCAAACATAATAGGTTAGTTATTGCGCATTTCAATTCGTTACAAGAGGCATTGGAGGCAAATGTAATTATAGTGAAAAATTTCAATCCACGAGCTGTTGAGCTTATGGATAAGCGCCTTTTAGATCTTACTAAGGAGAACGTTGAACAACGAAGAAATCGTTTCTTTATTCAAGGAGATCCACAGGCGTTGTTAATTATTGAAGTTGCTTCTGAGGATGAGAATAGCGTTCTGTTGTTGGCCAATTCTATTACCAATGGGTTAATAAACAGAATGTTGGGTTATGCTTATCGAACTATAGATGGTTCTGATATAGCAAAAGTATGGAGTTTGCGAAAGGCTGGGTTGGGAGTTCTTTCTAATATGGCAGGCGATGCAAAACCAGTGTCTGTTATTGAGGACTGTGCTGTGAGAGTAGATGATTTGCCTCTTTTTTGTGCCGATATTACTTCGCTATTAAAGCGTTATGGTAAAGAGTGTGTCTTTCACGGACATGCTGGTTCTGGTGAATTGCATTTACGACCGATATTGAACCTCAAGGACGCTTCTGATGTTCATCTTTTTAGGGAGATAGCTCGTGAAACGGCCATTTTGGTGAAGAAATATAGGGGTTCGTTGAGCGGCGAACACGGTGATGGGCGTGTGAGAGGTGAGTTTATTCCACTCATGGTAGGAGATGAAAACTACCAATTACTCTGCAACGTAAAGACTCTTTTCGACCCAATTACTCTTCTAAATCCAAATAAGATTGTGGCTACACCGCCTATGAATAGTTCGTTGCGCTACAATACACAAGAAAACACCAACGAGTTTAAGCCTATTCTAAATTGGAGTTCCGATGGCACTATGCTTCGTGCCGTGGAGCGATGTAATGGGAGTGCCGATTGTATTAAGAGTAGTTTGATGAAAGGTGCAATGTGCCCAAGTTATCAGGCAACGAAGGAGGAGTTTTTGTCTCCACGAGGACGTGCTAATCTTATTCGCGAATATTTATCGGAGAATGGTGTGTTCCCCCAGCAATCAGTTAAACTCCAAGAGGTTGTAGATTCATTGAAACTCTGTTTGTCGTGTAAAGCATGCAAAAGTGAGTGTCCTTCCAACGTCGATATTGCTAAACTCAAGGTTGAGTTACTTTCTCTTTATCAGAAAGAGAATGGATATTCTTTACGAAGCAGGATATTTTTAAATTTTGGTAATCTAAGTCGTTTTTTCTCATATTCTCCAAGAGTTTATAATTGGATCATTTCGCGTTCTATAATTAAATATATGCTCTCGAATATTCTGTTGATAGCTCCACAACGAACTCTGCCTCAATTGAGTATGCGTAGCCTGCAAAAGATAAGCTCTCGTTTGGCAAAACGGAATTCTAATGCTAGTTCTACAGCCAAAAAGGTAGCTCTTTTTAATGATGAGTTTACCAACCATTACACCAGTAGCGTTGGTGAAAAAGCCATTCTCCTTTTGCAAAAACTAGGGTATGAGGTTGAACTTTTTTCGGTTCGTGAGAGCAGTCGTACGGCGCTGTCTATGGGCAATTTGGTGCGGGCAAAGCAAATTATAAATAAAAATATGGAGATGATGAGTCCTTTTGTTCGAGAAAAAATGCCCATCATTGGACTTGAACCATCGGCTATTCTTACTTTTCGCGATGAAGCATTGGATTTGGCAACTACAGAAAATATCCATTTGGCTACAAGTTTACGTTCTTTGTGTGTGACTTTTGAAGAGTTTATTGCCTCAGAACATGAAAATGGAGCCATTCGCAGAGAGCAGTTTACTCAGGAGAAGAGAGAGATTTGTTTTCATGGCCATTGTTACCAGAAAGCACTTGAAAAGCCAGATGTCATCCAACAAATATTATCAATTCCTCAAAACTATAAGGTATCAGAAATTAATTCGGGCTGTTGTGGTATGGGAGGTGCTTTTGGCTATGAAAAGGAGCATTATCAAACATCAACTCAAGTAGCGGAGTTAATTTTACTGCCAATGGTGAGGTCTTTGAATTCTAATGTAACCGTGGTAACATCGGGTTTTTCATGTAAACACCAGATTGAAGATTTGTCTGATAGAAAGGTGATGCATCCAGCCGAGATTTTATATGATGCCGTCAAGAAATAGACGTCTTAGCAGCTCATTTTTTGTCCCTATTAGATTGCCGAACAGCATTAGTAGAAACGCGCGTTTACTGATTCAAATCTTTACGTTTTTCTGCCTCAACCTGTTCGCGCTCTTCTTTGGTTAATACACCAACCAAAGGCTTTTTGTCGAGAAGTTGAATGGCCAACAAATTACTTATTTGGGTATCAATTTGCAAAAAGCGCATAGCCACTTCGGCACCTAAATCGGACTTTAACTTCTCATACATCTTATCGCGCACTTCACCCAGTTTTTTATCTAGACTAGTGCTTTGTGTGTGTATTAAATCGAGTTCAATATCGGAAATCTGGTTTGTGTCATCTAAATATTTTTCTATAAGAGTTAGTTTTTTCTCTACAATACCCTCTCGTTCTGTTTCGTACCAGTCGTAATTGGGCCAAAACTTACGTAATTGCAGTACATTGAGGTGAATGTTTTGAGATACTAAATTTCGTCTGTCTGAACCCAATAACTCTTTAGTGAGTGCAACTTCTTTTGTGCATTTTTTTTGTGCAAATGCCGTGCTTATCGACACCAAAACTAGTAAAATAAAAACGAGATTTTTCATAAAAATATCTTGAGGTTATTTAAATAATCGAAGCAAATAGTCCTCTATCTCCACTTTTATAGGCATCAAATAGAGATCGAAATTATTCTTGTCGCAAAATTCAAGAACCCGTTTTCCAAACTCAATATTCCATTCAATAGTTGGTTCAAAAGATTTTGGAAAGATAGCTCTGTTGCGCGTTTCCCAATAGTTTTGAGATTTAAGTGATGTAACCGGACTCACGCCCCAAAACACTTTCTGCCCATCTAAATATTCCGAATAGATATCCAATAAACGCGCATCAAAAAATGGCTGCGACATAAAACCATCGGCACCAGCTTGTATTTTTTGTTTTAGGTAGTCGAGTTCAAATTTAATATTGTTTCGATAGGGGTCGAAAGCGCCATAAATGGTGATGCCAGGAATCTCAGACTTGAGTTTTTTAATAAAGTCAATGGTTTGTGTGGGGTAAACCTTGTGGCTCATATCCTGAGGCATATCGCCTTGAATGACTAGAATTCGATTTATACCATTGGCAATAAAATAATCCTTCAGCGGAAATGGTTTGTTCAAATCAAAATCAATGGCTCTTACATGTGCAATAGAACCCATGGTGCTTATGTTGATGCTTTTGCACGCCTCCCAAGCCCGAATATCGAAACGCAACAAGTCGGGTATGTTAATCGTTGAAATTTGCGGTATATTTTTCTCTATAAATGATGTTGTGTTCTCCAGCAATTGGTAATCGCGAGGTACAATTTCAAGTGATATCTCCATTTATTGTCTCATTTTTTATCTTGCAAATATAGTTGATAGTTTTGAATAGCGCTTCAACCTTTAATATTCTCTTCTCGGATATAATATGTAATCTGTTTCATTTTTTTGCTTTTCTAAGGCGAGATTTAATAAAAACTTAATCTTTTTATGCTGTTGTTTGAACCGTTTATTTTGTGTAATTTTAATGGAGACGGCACAAAATATTACTGCTTTCGCTTCTGTGTTTAGTGATTTGAAATTGATGGTTTGTTTTAGTGCTTTTAGCTGTTATTTAATTCCGTTGGTCAATAAAAAACGACAGTTCGTGTAAATTGAAGATTTTTTATTTAGATTTGATAGTTTGTCTGATTTTTTATTTTAAGCGAATTAAAGCCTCTTTATTTATGCAAATTTAAAGATTCGATAAGATTTATTTTATTTGGTTAGTGGTATGAATTTCCATTGCCCATTTTAAAACATACAACATGAAAACAGTTACCACAATCAATAACCGATTGAAGGCGATAGCTTTACAATCAATTCTAATTTTAAGTTTAATAGTTGGGTTTGCTACATCAGTAGGGGCTTTAACCACCAATCACACCTATAATGGAACTGTTTGTGCAGGAGGCGGTTTAACGATGAAACAAGTTTTATTAAACGCTTTACCAGGAATTGTGAATGGTCATACATCAGCGGGCACCTGGAAAGCGATAACTCCAGCCAACCTTGTTTTTTCGAACCTGACAGACCCAAATGCCGTTGTTACTGGTTTTGTGGCAGGTATTAATACCGTACAGTGGACTCATATAAGTGGACATATTTATACGATATCTTTTAATGTTTCAGCAATAGTTGCCACTGTGCCCACCTTAACTGTTGATGGTGGTAGTTCTTTAATTCTATGCCCTCCACCATCAAAAGCAACTTTTGCTACAACGCCGAATAATTTTGGTGCAGCAAACTATGGTTATTACGTAAACAATCTTTCTAAGTATGCAATGTTAGGGGCAACTTTTACCGATAATTCGTACGCTATTACTGCTCCTTCTGGGGTTGACCATGTTTACGTTGTTACAAAAGATGGGAATGGTTGTCAAGCGAAGTCTAATGAGGTTTCTATTTCAAATACATCTTTAGCATTAAAAATACAAGGCGATTATTCTGCATGTGATGCCAATATTACGAATACAGGTAAAGTGTTAAAAGTGGATCCTGTTGACATCAATTTTAGTTATATCTGGACGCCTCCTTCTGGAGGTCCTATTACTATTCCTGCAGGCACAGACCCGAGTTATACCATAACAGGAGCTGGGATTTACTCAGTATATGCCAAAAAAGGTGGTTGTCAAACGCCACCAGCTACTGTAACTGTTGGTGGTGCAAGCCTATTAATCCCTGCAATTGGTGGTAGTAATCTTATATGCGGAACAACCAGTCCATTGGGTGTTCCTGGCACTCCGTCATCCGTTGGGTTAATAGCAAGCAATATTTCGCCTCTTACCAATATCTCTTGGCAACAAGATGGAGCAACTGTGCCATTGGCTACGACAATAAATCTAACAGCGTCTCAGCAAGGGTCTTACGTTGTAACAGTTAAGCAAATAGGGAATGAGTTGTGTTATTCTTCTTCTCTACCTCATGATGTTTTACCTATTTTAGTTGATGAATCTGTTACTGTTACGCAAAACTGCAATATTCCAACTATAAATTTTAATATAGCTGGAAATGGAACCCCTAATTATACAGTTTCGCTTTCAACTCCAATAGCTGCTTCATATACACAACCAGCGGGCACTCCCTACGCACTGGGAGCCATTGTGGCAAATTCGACTTATACGGTTGAAAGCGTTAAAGATTTTGGCGGGTGTTACTCGGATGGTACAACTCTGCCGAGACCATATCCTTTAATCTATAATAGTGCAATTACGCCATACGCCATGTCGGGTAGTAATGTTTGTTTTGGTACGACGCCCTCTTTTGGTATGAGCAATAGCGAGCCTGGTGTTACTTATAAGTTGTATGAATCATCTAACACGGCAGTTGTTTTAGCATCTTATACGAATAATGGTGTAGTGAATGCTTCGTTTACCTATCCACTGGCTCAGCAGCCAACAATTGTTGGAGACTACATCATTAAAGCGAGCAGAGCAACGTGTGCTACCGAGACAGCCATGTCTGGGTCAAAAAAGATTGACCCAGCAATTAATGTCTATAATATGACTGGCCCTGTAGGAACACTCTGTTCAACAACGAATTTATATGCATTTGGCGTTAGTAATTCAGACACAAATATATCCTATACATTGCTTAAAGATGGTGCTGCTGTTGGTCCTCCAATTGTTGGAACAACAGGGTTGGGTATTTCCTTTCCGTCTCAATCTGCCTCAGGTACATATACCGTAACAGCGTCCAGCGCTACTTGCGCATTGGTACCAATGAATGGCTTTTTTGTGATAAATAAGGCCCCTGTAATTTATAGCGTAACTGGTGGTTCGGCTTGTTCTACCGTAGGAGTAACGGTAGGCTTAAGTGCAAGTGAAAATGGTGTGACTTACAACCTCTATAAAGATGGGGCATTTCAATTTAGTCAGCCTTCAAGTGGAAATTTTGCTGGCATAAAGACAGCCCCTACAGATTATACTATTACTGGTAGTGCCAATGGATGTACCAACACCATGTCGGGAAAGGCAACCGTTTATGCTCAACCTATTGCTCAATCACTCCTAAATACTGGATTTGCATGCCCGTCTGGAAATATTGTATTAACGAATTCTGAAAACACCGTTAGTTATAAAGTTTATAGAAATGGAGTTCCAACAGGAGGCGCTGCACAGCTAGGAAACGGTGGGATTCTTGATCTTGGATGGGATAATGTTCCGGGTGCATATACGGTAGTAGGTACTTCAAATGCAGGTGGATGCCAGACAACCATGTTGGGAACTTTGACTGTTTTGGCTCCACCGAATCTTCAAACGTTATCCTCTGTTGGGAATAAGCTGGAGTATTGTTCTTCAGCAGGATCCAGTGGCGTAACATTAACTATTCCAACGGAATTAAATGTTAAGTATAAATTGGTTACAAATGGAGTTCCAGAGGTTGGATTTGCCAATGGAACGGGTGCAAATATCAATTGGAACAACGTGGTTGCAGGAACGTATCAAGTTCAGGCGTATAATGATGGCGGATGTCCAGTGATGATGAATGGGACTGTTACAATTGTAGCATCGCCTCCACCAACTGCAACAATAGTTCTTCCTGCGGTAACAAATAAATGTCAGAATTCAATAGTTCCCTTTCAATTTCAAATTAACCTATTAGGTACTGCCCCGTTTACATTTACTATTCTTGAAAATGGAGTTGTATATGGTGGTGGTCCAATCACAACCAGCACGAATCCTTATACCGTAACCAACATCAACCCAGCCTCGTCTAATGCAACCTTTACGCTTGTAAATTTAACAGATAAGGTTGCCTGTTCACCCGTACCTGGAACTGGTTCTGTCACGTTTACTACCGATCCCAATCCAATTGTTTCAATTCTCTCTGGATCGGGGAG
Source organism: Breznakibacter sp. (assembly GCA_043775765.1). GTDB lineage: Bacteria > Bacteroidota > Bacteroidia > Bacteroidales > Marinilabiliaceae > JAGPHP01. The sequence continues at coordinate 7,065 of JAYVSA010000257.1, forward strand.
TTTTAGTGTTTGTACGGGATCATCCATTACATTAACCGCTGATAATACAACCCCAGTAGGCGCCACTTATCTTTGGAGTAGCGGTAGTATTGCACCATCAATCCTTGTATCACCTCCTGTTGGTTCGCCTACATACAGTGTTTCTGTTACTTCCAATAAAGGATGTGTAGGCTCTGCCTCTCAAACATTAACCGTTAATACGTTACCAATAGTTACGCTACCAGCACCTGCCACTGTGTGTCAGAATGTTTTAGCCGTTCAATTGGGTGGAACCCCTCCTGGTATCACTGGTCTTTATACCAGTCCAAATGCAGGAGTAGTAACTAGTGGTGGCCTATTTAATCCTGCGGTTGCACCGATTGGTGCCAATCCGGTCACCTATAGTTTTACCGATGCCAATGGCTGTACCAACAGTGCAACAACATCTATTGCTGTAAATGCCGTTCCAGTGGTTAATATTATGGGGATAAGTGGAACTTATTGCTCAAATAATGGAGCAGTAAGTTTCAGTGTAACTCCTGCACAAAACCCGAATAACAATGGACATATTTCTATTGTTGGTTATGGGGCCGCAGGTTGGTGGGCTGACAATAATAACGGTCTTGGAAGTGTGAATATCGGGGGATTATTTGCCCTAAACGGTCCAGGAACTTATCAGGTAAAATATGATTATACAAACGGAGTTGGTTGTTCCTCTTCTACAACGGTTCCTTTTACTATTCGCCCTGATTTTAGTGCAAACCTTGCAATATCGGGGTTGCCAGTAAATCCGTGTCAAACAGATGCATTTCCGTATCCTATAACCACGAAATTGTCGGGTGTTGTAATAACGAATGGAGTTACCTATACTGGGCCTGGAATTACGTCAACCGGTGCAGCTCCAAATAAGAATTGGTTCTTTACACCATCTGTAGCAGGCAATGGTGCTCATACTATTACTTTAAATTATATCGACCCTGTTAGCACCTGTACTGGTACTGCAACAGCAAATGTAACGGTGGGAACCAATTTGACTATTGCAGGGCTAAATGCGATTTACTGCCCTTCAGATCCTGCCTTTAATATTATTGGCACCGTTGGTGGAGTTACTCCTGGCCATGGTGAGGTGAATTTATACTCAGGTGTTGCTGCAATACCCGCAAATATTATTGGTACCGATTTCGATGATAGTGATGGCGCACCTTATGTAAGTTTTAACCCAGGTGTATTGCCTGCTGGAAACTATTTAGTAGAGTATAAATACACCTCTAATTTTGGGATGCCATCTCAATGTATTAACGTTAGGACTTTCCCCATTCAAATTATAGCTAATCCAGATGCTACTTTTGATACAAATTATTTGGGTACTCCTAGCTTAACACAGTTTTGTTCGTCGGTAACTTCCGTTAATCTGGTTCCGTTACAAGCTGGTGGGAACTTCTCTGGCCCAGGAGTTTCTGGTGGAATTTTCAATCCAAGTGTTGCGGGTGTTGGTGTTCATACCATAACCTATACTATTTCCACCAATACATGTACCGCTTCAAAGAATATGAATCTTTCGGTTATTGCGTTGCCAGTTTGGGATATTGCCTATTTG
>JAYVSA010000258.1:0-7926 GCA_043775765.1 Breznakibacter sp.
CTCGAATTTAGCGAACGATTATGGTGATTCTGTTTCTGGTGTGGATAACAAAAATAGAGTAGGCCCACAAAGAAGTGTGCAAGGTGGTCGCATTTCGAAGCCAGCCATGGTGAGAGCAATTGTTTTATTTGCCAGCCTATCGCTTATATTTGGTGTTTGGTTAATTTTAACTGCCTTTAATTGTTCTATTTCTTTCAATTCTATTTTCTTTTTCTTGTTGGGATGCGGCGCAATTACTGCGGCCATAAAATATACTGTTGGTGCTAATCCGTACGGTTATTCGGGTTTTGGCGATTTATTTGTGTTTATATTCTTTGGATTGGTTGGAGTATCTGGCAGTTTTTACCTTATCTCACATCAGTTTGAAACGTTGGTTTTGCTCCCAGCCATTTCTGTTGGTTTATTGAGTATGGCCGTTTTGAACTTAAATAATTTGCGAGATATTCATAACGACAAACTATCGGGTAAGAACACCCTTATTGTAAAAATAGGTTCAAAGGCGGGCAAGAAATACCATTTTGTGTTAATCTTTTTGCCATTTATACTTCTTTCAGTTTATCTGTTGGCAACGAATAGTTCTCTGCTAGGCTTTCTGTTTTTTCTAGCATTACCCATTCAAATAGGCAATTTCTGGCGTGTTTGGAATAATAGTATTGAAAAAGAGTTAGACGTTGAGTTAAAACGGATGGCGCTAACAACTTTGCTCATTGTATTTTTGTTTGGAATAGGTTTAAATATTGGATAATGACTTTAGTTGCAACCTATAAAAAGCACGTTTCAGATTTCATAACTCCAGGCGGAACTTCGCGTGGTGTGTTGTTGCAAAAGGATAGTTATATTATAGAGCTTATTGACGATAAAACACCTACCGTCAAAGGCTTAGGTGAGGTGTCGCTCATCAACAATTTGAGCATTGATGCTGTATCTGAAATTGAGCAGGTGATGGATTTTGTGTGTAAAAACATTATTTTTTTTACTCTCAACAATGTTCAACTGTTGGATAAATTTCCGGCAGTAAGATTTGGGTTGGAGATGGCATTGCTGGATTTAAAAAATGGCGGCAAGCAGTTCTATTTTGAATCGGATTTCACAAAAGGAAAGGCGTGTATTCCTATAAATGGTCTTATTTGGATGGGAGACATCGGCTTTATGATGAAACAGATTCAAGAGAAGATGGAGCAAAAATATAGTTGTTTAAAACTCAAGATTGGTGCCAACTCTTTTGATTCGGAATTAACGTTGCTAACTGAAATACGCAAGAGTTTTTCGCCGAGTGAGTTAGAAATTCGATTGGATGCCAACGGAGCTTTTTCACACGAATTAGCGTTGAACAGATTGGATGCTCTCTCCCAGTTTGCAATTCATTCAATAGAACAACCCATAAAGCAAGGAAATTGGAGTACAATGGCAGATATTTGCATCCATTCGCCCATTAAAATTGTTTTAGATGAAGAGCTTATTGGGGTAACAAATTTAGTTGCCCAAGAGCAATTGCTTCAAACTATTAAACCACACTATATCATTTTAAAGCCTTCCCTACTAGGCGGTTTTGTGGCTTGTGAAGAGTGGATTACGATGGCCAAAAATCAGAATATTGACTATTGGATTACGAGCGCTTTAGAGACTAATATTGGCTTAAATGCTATTGCTCAATGGTGTTACACCTTAGGCATAACTCTTGCTCAAGGGTTGGGCACGGGTAAACTTTTTTCTAATAATTTTGATTCGCCACTTTATTTAAAAGGCGATAAACTCTACTTTAAAAGAGACAATTAGATGAATAGTGTAATGATAATAGCAATAGATGGCGTATGGTATAGTAAAGCTGATTTGCTCTTGAAAGCTCACTCTTTTGCTGATATTGAGTTGCCTGCTTTTCGAAAAAGTTTTTGGAGTTTTATAATTGAATGGTTTAATGAACGTGATTTTGTAGAGCTTAAAACCTCTGGTTCTACTGGTATTTCAAAAAATATAGTAGTTGAGAAGTTGAAGATGCAGGCTTCGGCGCAGAGAACAATTTCGTATTTGGGACTCAAGAAAAATTCGAGCGCACTAATTTGTCTCTCATGCGAATATGTGGCAGGTAAAATGATGGTAGTACGAGCATTAGAGGCTTGTATGAATATTGTGTTGGTAGAGCCGTCGTCAACACCGCTAAAAAACATTACTGCAGATTTTGATTTCACGGCCATGGTACCACTCCAAATTTTATCCTATAGAGAAGATTCGGCCATTCTAAATAGAGTTAAAACCATTATTGTTGGAGGTGCGTTAGTTAAACCCGATGTTATATCTGTTTTAAATGGTTGTGATGCTGTGGCTTATGAGACTTATGGTATGACCGAAACGGTGTCACATATTGCTCTAAGGAGAATCAATGGAAGCGAGGCACAGAGTTGTTTTACGGCACTTGAGGGAGTTTCTATTTCATGCGATGGACGAGGAGCTCTGATGATTGAAGATAGGTTTACCTTAGATAATATGTTAATTACGAATGATTTATGCAACATTGTATCTGCAAATGAGTTTGTGATTTTGGGGCGAATAGATAATGTAATTAATAGTGGTGGTATTAAGATATCGCCTGAAATGATAGAGAAGCAAATAGCAGAGTATATAGATGTAGAGTTTGCTGCAAGTTGGATTGCTGATGAGCGATTGGGGCAGAAAATGGTTTTGGTTACAGCAAAGCCCATTTTAGAGAATATTTTTGCTTTACTGAACAGTAAATTGGATAAGTTTTCTCGTTTTACTACGCGTTTGGTGATTGATGAGTTGCCAAAAACGCCAAATAACAAGATTGATAGAAATGCTTTATGTGCTATAATTCAAGCTATTGAGTAGTTTAATTCTTCTCCTTGTTAAAAAACATTAAAAAAAACATTAATTTGTGAAACATTTTTTCACTCAAGCTTGTATAAGTGCATAGTTCATTCATTTATTGGTTAGTTTTAAGTTGGTTAACGAGAGGGATAATTTTATTATCCCTCTTTTTATTTGTGCCGAGCATATTGAATTTTGTGTTTATTCTATTTTCACAAATAAATAGTTGTCTTTTAACTTAAAAGTTTACTTTTGCGACTTGGTGTTTTAATACAGCACAATCTGTTGCTGCTACAAATACTCAGACACAAAGTTAAACCTCTACAAACGTACAATGAAAAAAACTGCATTACTAATTTTTGTCCTCTTCGTAACGCTTTTGTCGCATGCGGCAGTTACAAAATCGCTTACTGGTATGACGGCTGGCGGCCTAAAAGCGGCACTCTCTGCACAAGAACTCACTACTGTAACTAATCTTACTGTTACTGGCGTTATTGATGCAAGGGATTTTAAAACCATGCGTGATGATATGACGGTTTTGGCTGTTATTGATTTGAGTGGAACAACTGTTGCGGAGTATATTGGGACAGAAGGGACTGATGGAATAAAATCATCTACTTACGGTGCCAATGCCATCCCGACAAATGCCTTCTCTTGGCAAGCAACTCCTCTAACCAGATTTACAAGTATTGCACTACCTTCAGATGTTAAGATTATTAAAATTGGAGTATTCGCTAATTGTAAAGGATTATCTGGTAAATTGGTAATACCAGCGACTGTAGAGATCATAGAATATAGCGCATACTTTGGTTGCAGTGGATTTACAAGCTTGGCAATACCATCATCTGTTACCTCAATCCAGGAGGCTGCATTTCAAGTTTGTAGTGGATTGAAAGGAGATTTAATTATTCCTAATTCGGTAACTGAAATTAGGATGTACGCTTTTTCTAGTTGTAGTGGATTAGAGAGTGTAACTATTCCATCCTCGGTAACGACTGTCGGGGCGAATGCTTTTCAAAATTGCAGCGGTCTTACCTCAATTAAATTACTCTCTGAAACTCCAATAAATTTAACTTCATCAATTGATGTTTTTTTAGGGGTAAATAAAACTACATGTAAGTTATATGTGCCATTTGGTACAAAAGCTCTTTATGCCGCGGCTAATCAATGGAAAGATTTTACTAGTATTATTGAGATGCCTAAAACAGTTAGTTGTGTTGCTGGCGGTCTAAAAGCGGCACTAACTGCATTGGAGCGTAATACCTTAACCAGCCTTGTTGTTACAGGCACTATTGATGCTAGAGATTTTAAGACCATGCGTGACAATATGCCTGCATTAGTAGATATTGATTTAAGTGGCACTACTGTTATTGGATATACTGGAACCGAAGGTACATACCCAAGCTTTGACAACACAACCTATTCTGCAAATGCGATTCCAAAGTATGCATTTTACAACCAATATACATATAGTGGCAAATACTCTTTAAAAACATTTACTTACCCCTCATTGGTTACAACAATTGAAGATGTGGCTTTTAACGGCTGTAGTGGCTTAATAGGTTCTTTTGCCATTCCATCATCGATTACAACCATTGGAAGCCAGGCTTTTGCTGGTTGCATCGGCTTTACTGGCTCATTAACTATTCAGTCTTCTGTAACAATTATTGGGTATGGGGCTTTTTGGGGTTGTAATGGCTTTACAAGTTTAAATGTTCCCACAACAGGAGTCGTCATTAGTGGTGCTGCTTTTTCTCATTGTACAGGTTTATCCGGGACTCTATCAATTCCCGAATCAATCACGACTATTCCAAGTAGTTGCTTTGAATTTTGCAGTGGTCTTAATGGTTCTTTAATCATTCCTAACTATGTTACTATTATCGAAAGTTATGCTTTTCGAGTTTGCACTGGTCTAACCTCTTTAATCATTCCCAAATCTGTAACAAGAATTGAATGGAGCGCTTTTTCTGATTGCGAAAATTTAACCTCCATTTATGCCAATGCTGCTACTCCTATAGATTTAAAAAATTACACCAATATATTCTATAATGTCAATAAAACAACTTGCATTTTACATGTTCCTCAGGGTTCAAAAGGGCTTTATGAGAATGCTAATCAGTGGGAGGATTTTTTTAACATTGTTGATGATATAGTGGCGACTCCACTTGAAAGAACCCAAGATTCTGAAACCATCTCTATCTACCCAAACCCTACCACCGAAGGATTTAAAATTAGTGGTATCGAAGGCTCTGCCTCATTAACGCTTACTGATGTTAATGGTAAATTGGTATTAGCTAAAGAGGTTCGTGCCGATGAGTTTGTGTCGGTAAGTTCTTTACCAAGTGGTGTTTACATTGCTCGGGTTATCAGTGGTGGTGGCATGAAGGTGGAGAAGATTGTAAAGAAATAATAGAAGAAATAAAGATTATAAGATTTTAGAATTTTCAAAAAGAGACGCCCCGTGTGCGTCTCTTTTTGCATCATCCATTAATTCATTGCCGTTCGGCTTTAGCCAACGGTGATCAATGGATGAGTGTTTGTCTTTATTTTTAAACAGAATTGCCTCATCTAACTTAAAAAGCTTACTTTTGCGATCTTATGTTTCTGAGCTTGTTTAATCTTTTGTGGCTAAAGATGCTCAGACACAAATAGTTTAACCTTTACAAATAAACGTATAATGAAAAAAACTGCATTACTAATTTTCACCCTCTTCGTAATGCTTTTATCGCATGCGGCAGTTACAAAATCGCTTACTGGTATAACCGCTGACGGGGTTTTCAACCGCCGTTAGGGTAAGAGAAAAACAAGTATTAGAACAAGAATCAATTATATAATAAATTAACCAAAGTAATCGCAACTCACTCTTAAACCGCCCACTCGGGTAGGCTTGGAGGGGCTTGGAGGGGCTTAAAAATTTTAATCATGAAAAAACTAACATCCATCAGTTTTTGTTTGCTGCTCACATTGGGTATAGCATCCGTAGTATTCACAGCTTGCTCCAAAGATTCTAAAGACGACCCCATTTCTGCCGTAACTGGTATTGCGTTAGACAAAACTACGCTAACTCTTGCTATTGGAGAACAATACACCTTCACGGCAACCATAAGCCCAAGTGATGCTACAGACAAAACCGTAACATGGACAAGTAGCGATGCTACTAAAGCCACAGTTGCCAATGGTAAAGTAATAGCTGTGGCAGCAGGCACCGTTACTATTATAGCTAAGGCTGGAGATAAAACAGCTACAAGTACAGTAACAGTATTGGATGGAGTAAAAATTAACGGCATTGTATGGGCAAAAACTAATGTAGCTGCTTCAGGCACATTTGCTACCAACCCCGAAAGTACAGGTTTGTTATACCAATGGAACAGCAAGGTGAGCAGGCCTGCTACCGGTACCGTAACTAGCTGGAACAGTTCATGGAATGGTGGTTTCACTACCGCTTCTGCTGCCGACACTTGGAACTCTGCTAACGACCCTAGCCCTGCAGGCTACAGAGTACCTACTTATGCCGAAATACAAACACTGCTGAACACCGCAAAAGTGACTAGCACATGGACAACTCAAAACAGCGTATATGGTAGAAAATTCACTGACATAGCCACTGGCAACTCTATATTCTTGCCTGCCTCGGGTCGCCGCGGCAGCTACGACGGCACGCTCGACCTCGTGGGGTCGAACGGCTACTATTGGAGCAGTACGGCCTACGGTGCCTACGATGCGTACTACCTAGACTTCCTCAGCAGTGGCGCCGGCTGGTACACCAGCAACCGTGCAAGTGGCTTCACTGTTCGTCCCGTTGCAGAATAAAATTGCAGCCCCCTAAATCCCCCAAAAGGGGGATTTACAAAAACAGCCTGTCAGCTTCCGAAACATCTGGACTGACAGCGGTTTCACATCAAATATAACCGCTGACGGGGTTTTCAACCGCCGTCAGGGTAAGAGAAAAACAAGTATTAGAACAAGAATCAATTATAGAATAAATTAACCAAAGTAATCACAACTCACTCTTTTAAGAGGCTGTTCAAAAAGTAATGGACAGCCTCATTTACGATAATCTACCAGTGTATAAAATCTGCTACGATTTGTTGCTACGGTTGTTTCAGATGTACCAAAACATGGAGCACAATTACAAATTTACGCTTGGCAAGAGTATTAAACAAAGTTCTAACGACGAAACAAAAAACCGATGCGCTAACAACCGCTATCGCATATGCGCCACAGCCTAGTGTAGTTCCATGTCATCGGGCGACATCTAGCCTAGCGGGACATCAAGAACCTATATTTCACGAATTGAAAATATTAGGTCAGATATTGAGTTGACAACTTTACGCAAAATCATTGAGACTGGATTAGGACGTAGAATGTAAATCAGAATAAAATAACGTGCGCCAATTGTGTAGACGGAGTGCGCCTCTCACACCACTGTCGTGCATCAAGGTGGAGAAGATGGTAAAGAAATAATAGAAGAATTAGGATTATATGATTTAATACTTTCTGAAAGAGACGCACATGTGCGTCTCTTTCAGATTCATACACTAATTCATTCCCGTTTGGCTTTTGCCAACAAGAAACTATGGCCTATTAAACTAGTCAATTGCCCCTCAATACAACAATCCACAACCGATTAAAAATATAAATGAATATTATCAAAATATAATGGATACATTTAGAGAAAATAGATGAACAAATCCTCACTATATTTTGCAAAAGTAAAAAGGTTCTTAGGCATAATGGGACCTGGACTTATAACTGGTGCCAGTGACGACGACCCTTCGGGCATAGCCACATACTCCCAAGCTGGCGCGCAATTTGGTCTTGCCACACTATGGACAGCCCTACTCACCTTCCCTTTAATGGCAGCGATTCAAGGAATGTGTGCAAGAATAGGACTCGTCACCTCGCAAGGATTAACCGTAACCTTAAAACAGTACTATTCCAAGCCACTGCTCTATATAATGCTTTTATTCAGCTTTCCGGCCATTACTCTGAACATTGGTGCCGACATCCAAGGCATGGGAGCTGTGGCAAATATGATTTTTCCCACAATACCAGTTTCCGTTTTTTGTATAGGCTTTACAACCGTTTTAATGTTTGTAATTA
>JAYVSA010000259.1:0-4413 GCA_043775765.1 Breznakibacter sp.
GAAGGTGGACAATTACCAGGTTTCAAAATTGATAAGATTATCGCAAAATTGCGTAATTCAACGCCTGGCATCACCCTTATTTCGCCTCCACCACACCACGATATTTACTCAATTGAGGATTTATCGCAACTTATCTTCGACTTAAAATGTACCAATCCGAAGGCTAAAATTAGCGTTAAGTTGGTGTCAGAAGTTGGTGTAGGTACTGTTGCTGCTGGTGTTGCAAAGGCACATGCCGATTTAATTGTAATTGCGGGTACCGAAGGTGGTACAGGTGCATCTCCTTATAGCTCTATCAAACATGCTGGTATGCCAGTAGAACTTGGTTTGGCCGAAACACAACAAACGCTTGTAATGAACAACCTTCGTGGTCGTGTGATGTTACAAACTGATGGTCAGTTGAAAACTGGTTTAGACATTATTAAAATGGCTATTCTGGGTGCTGAAGAGTTTGGTTTTGCAACATCGGCACTGGTTACTTTGGGCTGTATTATGATGCGTAAGTGTCACTTAAATACTTGTCCTGCAGGTATTGCAACGCAAGATGCTGAGTTGAGAAAACGTTACATTGGTAAATATACCAACGTGGTTAACTTCATGAATTTCCTTGCCGAAGAGGTTCGAGAAATCTTGGCTAGCCTTGGTTACAAATCGCTTGATGAAATTATTGGTCGTACCGATTTAATGGAGCAAGATAGAAGTGTTGGTAACTGGAAAACTCAGGGTATTGACATGAGCAACTTGCTTTATTTCCCTGAAGAAGGTAAAAAATATCCACTTCACAATACTACCACACAAGACCATAATATTGAAGATGTTATGGATAGAGATTTGATTAAAGCGGCGCAACCAGCCTTAATTAATCAATCGAAAGTATGGATGGCGAAAGATATTAACAACGTCGATCGTACGGTAGGAGCAATGCTTTCGGGCGAGGTATCTAAAAAGTATGGCGAAGAAGGATTACCAAGAAACACCATCAACTGCACTTTCAAAGGTTCGGCAGGTCAGAGTTTTGGTGCATTCTTATCGCGCGGCGTTAGTTTCCGTTTAGAGGGTGATGCAAACGACTACTTAGGAAAAGGTCTATCGGGTGGTAAAATTGTGGTGGTACCTCCAACAGGTTCTACCTTCAAGCCAGAAGAGAACATCATTGTAGGTAACACCCTTCTTTATGGTGCTACCGATGGTAATGTGTATATCCGTGGTGTTGCAGGCGAACGTTTTGCGGTGCGTAACTCAGGTGCTCTAGCGGTAGTTGAGGGTGTAGGTGACCACTGTTGCGAATACATGACTGGTGGACGCGTTGTGGTTATCGGTCAGACAGGACGAAACTTTGCTGCTGGTATGAGTGGTGGTATTGCTTATGTTTTGGATGAAAAAGGCAACTTCGACTTCTTCTGTAACAAAGGATTGGTAGAATTAAGTGCTGTTCAGGATTACGACGATGTTCAAGAACTCCAATTCTTACTTCAAAAACATCTTCTACATACCAATAGCGAAAAGGCTCAAGACATTTTGGTTAACTGGAACTTATACTTACCTAAGTTTGTTAAGGTAATTCCATTTGAATACAAAAAAGTATTACAAGAGGAGAAAATCAAAGAGCTTAATCGTAAGTTGGCAGAAACAGAAGATACGCCACACGTAAGAGAGTAGTTGTATTTAATTAGTATTTAAAATGGACTTTGAATAGTTAAGAGCTATTCAAAGTCTACAAAATATAAAAATCATTATGGGAAATCCTAAAGGTTTTATGTTAGTAACCCGCAAAGAGGGCGGTTACAGACCAGTGAGTGAGCGTATCGACGATTACGGTGAAGTTGAGCAAACCCTTAACGAGCAAGATCGTATTTTACAGGCGTCTCGTTGTATGGATTGCGGTATTCCATTTTGTCACTGGGCTTGCCCGGTAGGAAGTAAAATTCCTGAGTGGCAAGATGCTATTTACCAAAAGAATTGGAAGCTGGCGAGTGATATTCTTCATTCAACAAACAGTTTTCCAGAATTTACGGGTCGTGTATGTCCAGCTCCATGTGAGAAATCGTGTGTGTTAGCCATTCACAAAGAGGCTGTTACCATTCGTGAGAACGAAGCGTCTACCGTAGAGCGTGGTTTCGAAAACGGATATATCGTTCCTCGTATTCCTAAAGTGCGTACAGGCAAAAAAGTGGCTGTTATTGGTTCTGGTCCTGCGGGTTTAAGCACGGCCGATATGTTGAATCAAAAAGGCCATTTAGTAACGGTTTTTGAGAAAGATGAAGCCGTTGGCGGACTTTTGCGTTTTGGAATTCCTGATTTCAAATTGAATAAAAAGGTTATTGACCGTCGTATTAAGATCTTTATTCAAGAAGGTATCATCTTCAAAACAAATACACACGTAGGTGTTGATGTTAAAGGAAGTGACATTCTAAAAGATTTTGATGCGGTTGTAGTAACCATTGGTGCTATGAAACCACGCGATTTACCTATTGAAGGTCGTGAACTAAAAGGTGTTCATTTTGCTATGGAGTTCTTATCGCAACAAAACCGCATTGTTAGTGGTATTGAAGTGGCTCAAGAGGCTCGCATTAGTGCAAAAGGCAAAAATGTAATCGTTATTGGTGGTGGTGATACTGGTTCTGACTGTGTTGGAACATCTAATCGCCAAAAAGCTAATGGTGTAACTCAAATAGAGATATTGCCTATGCCATCGAAAGATCGTGCACCAGGTAATCCTTGGCCATATTGGCCACAAGTTCTTAAATCGTCATCATCGCACGAAGAGGGTTGTGATCGAAAGTGGAGCATGAATACCAAACGTTTCATTGGTGAAAACGGTGTTCTTAAGCAAGTAGAACTTGTTCAGGTAGACTGGAAGAAAGATGAAAAAGGACAATGGCAAATGAGCGAAGTAGCTGGCTCAAATAGCATTGTAAATGTTGATTTGGCTTTCTTATCAATGGGTTTTGTATCGCCAATACACGAAGGACTTGTAAAAGAACTTGGTCTTGAGTTAGATGGACGCGGAAACGTGAAAATCGACAATAACTTCCAAACGAGCGTAAGCAAAGTGTTTGCAGCAGGTGATGCCGCTAACGGAGCTAGCTTAGTGGTTACGGCTATTGCAAAAGGTCGTCAGGCAGCTGAAAACGTTAATAACTTTCTTAAGAAGTAATTAATTACCCCATATTTAAAGCTCTCTTTCTTTTATTAGGAAGGGAGCTTTTTTTGTTAGGGATGAGCTTTCTTTAGTGAGCGGGTGACTTAGAGTCACCCGCTCACTATTTTGAGACGATTCACTGAATTTAAGACTTTCATAATCATCATTAAAAGTTACTTTTGCTTTAGTAATTTAACCCAGATTCCGCAATAGAAATCTGGGTTAAAAACAACTAAAATCCATACATGAGGAAATTTTAAAGTTAAAAGAACTTACAACCCGCGTAGTTATGGTTCACCTCTTTAAAATAAACATCAAATATAAATTTAAGGCATGATGAATAGCGAACTTATTATATATCAAAACCTTGATGGCAACATTAAAATTGACGTTCGGTTAGAGAATGAAACCGTTTGGCTCACACAAGACCAAATGGCGACTTTATTTGGCAAAGCACGTACCACCATCACCGAACATATACAAAACGTTTTTAAAGAGGGTGAATTAACCAAAGAAGTGGTATGTCGGAAATTCCGACATACCACTCAACATGGCGCAATTGAAGGAAAAACGCAAGACGTTTCAGAAAAACATTACAATCTTGATGTTATTATTTCTGTTGGCTATCGCGTAAAATCACCACAGGGCACCCAGTTTCGTATATGGGCTACGCAAAGGCTTAAAGAATATATTATAAAAGGGTTTGTCCTTAACGACGATCGTTTTAAATCGGGTACATCAATGAACTATTTCTCCGAACTGCAAGAGCGCATCAGAGAGATACGGATCTCAGAAAGGTTCTTCTATCAAAAAATCAAAGACATCTATACAACCAGCATTGATTATGATGCCAAAGATGAAAAAACTACTGAGTTTTTTAAAGTGGTTCAAAACAAACTGCTTTGGGCCATTAGTCAACAAACTGCTGCCGAGCTAGTTTATCGTCGTGTAGATGCAACTTTACCGTTAATGGGCATGCAATCTCACGATAAAAAAAACAGTTTAGTCATCCGAAAATCAGAAGTTAGTGTTGCCAAAAACTACCTCAATGAAGATGAAATTAAACTGCTTGGTCTATTGGTAGAACAGTTTTTAGCCTTTGCCGAAACAATGGCGCAGCAACAAACCCCCATGTACATGACCGATTGGATTCAACGCCTTGATAGCATATTGCAACTCAACGGTCGTGAATTATTACAACATGCAGGCGCAGTTAGTCATGATAAAGCGCTCTTGAAATCACATGATGAGTATCAAAAATATAAAATGGC
>JAYVSA010000260.1:0-6663 GCA_043775765.1 Breznakibacter sp.
TTCAACTGAACAACATCGGTTTTAAGAACGATATTCATTTGAGGTTGAGCCTCTAACGCCTGACTAAGAAAACCAACCGCTTGAAAGTTTAGTTTTTCACCCGCAGCACAACTAAGTGTAAAATTACCATCGATATCGGTTACTATTCCAACACTTTTTGTGTCGTTGAAAATAGCAACGCCAATAACGGCATCCTTATTCTCATCTAGCACCACACCCTTTACCGTAATGGTTCCTTGTGCGAAGATTTGGCCAATGGAGAGTACTGCAAAGAGAAGCAGAAGCCCACCAGCCTTTATAAATCTATTTATTTTTGAATTCATAATATTTAAGTTATAGATAAACATACCTTTAGTTGTCAATCGTTAATCTACCGTAGTTAAGAATACGTAATTGTCGTAAATTGTACTCCCTTTAAGATCTTTTATGATCAATTTCAGCTTGGTTGCCGTAGAAGCTCCGAATGCTTTATTCAAATCAACGAAAGCATCTTGTTGAGCCATATTGCCCGCAAATTCACCTGTTACAGTAATATTAGCTTCATCAGATAAGCTGTAATTCAACTTTTGACTCGGTAAATTATTTGTACGTATCATTACAAACACATCTTTAACACTAACTTTTATTGGAAAAAGTGTTAATGCTGGAGGAGGTGGAGGAACCACGCCCGCTGCAGTAAATGAGAAATCGGGGGTTGTAGTAGCGCTCCAATCCGTTGCAACCATGAGGCCAACCAAATTGGTCATTACATAACCGTCCGGCAGAGCAAAATAGTCGTTCGGAATCAAATCTTTACGATATAACCCATTGCCCATATCAACGAACTTCGTTTTTGCAGTAATTTCAGGCAACCAAGCTTGATACTCTTGTTTCATATCCCAGTTGTTTACCCCTGCATGTAAATGTATGCTTGCTGGATTTGTGAATCCTGGCGCTAGTGTTGAGTTGAAAAGAATAGAAAGAGGTTGATCTTTGTAAAATTTAGCAGGATAAACATCCACCACTTTACCCGATGTCATAAAGGCTGAAAAATCGGTAATAGGCACATTGTGCACACTACTTTGTAGTGACCCTGTTTTATCTTTTAAACGAAACCAAAAACCAGCACTACCCGCAATTTCGGCAGACGTTTTTGAGTAATATACGGTAGGCGTAATATCAAAACGATAGACAGAGTTACCCACATAAGTTAATTTTGCAAAATCAGATGAATTTTCCCAGTTGCCAGCATCGGGTTCCGATGGAGACCACGTCCAAATATAGACATCGCTACCATCTACAAAAGAGGTTGACGACAAATCGAAGTACCACGACACTTGCTCGTCGAAGTTATATACCACAGGGTATGTCCATATTTTTGCAATATCACCAGCCTCGGCAGCAGCAGAAGCTCCAGCGATAAAAGCAAAAAAAGACAAAACACTAAATAATATTCTCTTAATTGACATATTATAAATATTTTCGGTTAATAAAAAAACTAGTTCGTAGCCGCTACAAATTTGTAATCGTACGCAACATAAGCCACACCTTTAGCGGTTCTATTCAAAACCAACTCCAGCTCCACTACCGCACCAGGAGCTGCCTGCATGGTTAACTGTCCAACAGATTGTGTTTTAGCCGCATCGGAATAGAGCAACACCTTTACAGGAGTACCATCTGTGTTTTGAAAATTTGAATTAAGTGCCCAAAATCCACTTGTTGGAAAAAGAGCGGGAGCAGTTCCTGTAACCGCAAATGTGGTAGGATTGTTATCGGCATCGGCTTTCAGACTTAACTTCATGGTGTTAAATGTTAAAGCATTTGTCAATTGAACCTCATCGGGTTTAATTGATGCAGCCTTTGCAGTTAAGTCTATTTGCTTAATAGAACTCAAACTCCAATCTCCGGCTACATGCTCATAAAGAGTAATTGGTTTTACATAATCTCCTTTATCTTCTTTGTTGCACGAGATTATAAAACTCGAAAAAAACAACACGGAGATAAAAAATTGTTTTAAGGTTCTCATAAATACAATTATTAGTTCGTGAAAAAATGAATTATGCTTTTGGCCATCGCATAATACAAATCTAGATCGACACACACTTTTTAACAATCCTTATGAGTCCAATATGGATAAAATAGACTCCCATGACTTCCAATAGTCTAATTTTCAAATAAATACAAATAAATCAAGCAAAATAAATATAGACGATTCTAAGACCACCTATCAATCAACTTGACAATATTTAACATTTAAAGGTGTTTTATGGAGCTTTACAACAGTGCTAAAAGTGGAATTCTCGCAATAAATAAGAATTTGAGAATAAAACGCATTATTGAAGTGAGTTTTAGAGTGGTTTCTTCGAATGAATATTTGACTCTTAATTACGGTATTATGAGATTATGAGATTCTAAAAACGCCAGCCTGTTACATACAAAAAAAGAGAGACGTGTATATCCGTCTCTCTAACTATGAACAATACGTTCCTCTAACTAATCTATGAATCAATTTGCATAATAGCCGCTTCAAAATCGTCATTTTGTATATGCGACTTATTCTTAATCTTTGTTTTGTAGGTATAAATGGTATTTACCGAATAGTTTAAAATTTTAGCAATCACCTCATTATCTGTTATTCCCATACGGATGAGGGCAAAAATGCGCAAGTCGGTATTCAACATATAAGTATCTCCCAAAACAAATTGATCTTCAGGAGCAAAGAATTTATTAAATTCTGATACAAAATTAGGGAATAAGCTTAAAAAGACCTTGTCAAAGTTTCCGTTAAGCGTATCTCTCTCATTTTCAAGCAACAGCTCTTTGCGCAAATAATCTTGCAAATCATCTATTTGGCGAGAGGCAATTTTACGTAAAAGTGCCTTTTGTATCTTCTCCAAGCGCTCAATGTAATTTGAATTTAGATTGAAATAAAAGCCAATATACTTCTCTTTAATACGAATTGATTCGGACAGACGCTTATTGGACTCTTTTAAGTTCAGGTTGGTCGTCACCAACAAATCTTTTACCCGTTTTATTTTGGAATATTGGTACAATGCCAAGGCAGCCAGGCATATTGCTATTAAACCGAGTATGGAAGCCCCAACCAATGAAAAGACAATTCGTTGAGTTTGACTCTCGAGCAAACGAGCATTGGCATCTTCAATAATAGGTAAAACATTACCTACTTCTAATTTTCGATGGCGAGCGTTGTAAAACTGAGCATCGTCGAGTGCAGAACGGATGTAACGCGAGGCAAACTTAATTTCACCGTAATTATAGAAGAGTTGCGCCAAATTTCGGAGTGCAACGCCCTCTTTAACACCCATTTTTAAATCACAAATGGCGGCATAGCCCAAGTGTTGTATCGCTTTATCTTTCTCACCTTGAAGGGAATAGAGATGTCCGAGCGTTGAGTGCATAATGGCCTGATCGTGTATTGTTGCCGCTGGATTATTACAAATTGACTCAAACACTTTTTGTGAAGCCGTTAAGTTATCTGCCTTTAATAGAACTAACGCTCGCTGTATTTGAAACTCCAAAGAGGCGCTATCCATCAAAGCCATCGCTTTATTTACATAACTATTGCCTAATCTGTTATAGGCATTTGTAAATTTAGGCATCTTATCGTAGAGCGCTAAGTCGTGATAACATCTGCCCAAAATCAAGAAATATTCAACTTGTTGCGGTTTGCTATAGTTCGTATAATCAATGCTTTGCAATAAATCAAGTGTCTCTTTAAATAAGCCAGAAGAGAGCATCATAAAACCCAAACGCAACTGCGCCTTTACAATATAATCGCTACTTCCAACATGTTGACTAATTTCAACGAGTCTATTGGCACTCTCGAGAGCCGAATCGTTCATAAAAAACTGATACCGCTGAAAAATCTTCTCTTCTTGAGTATATCGAGCTTTCCAGTTGTCGGGGGCAAGCACGTCTCTATCCGACTTTAAATTTCGCACCAATATTAACGTTGCTTTATCATTTGTATCTCTATTGGCTAAGTACCAATCGAGCGAATCGAGCACCACCTTCGTATTAGAGGTCCAATTAGCGGCACTGATGGAAGCTACACATATATTAATAACCAAAATGGCAAATAACTTTCTCATAATAAATATTGAGGTTCAAAATTAAATGGAGAAGTATCTCGACGTTAAGGTAAGTTGGATAACGATGGCCGTGGGTTACTAAAAGCAAATATAGGTTAGTTTTTAGATAATTTTATCATTTACACATTTCTATTAACAAATAAGATTGTACGATAACATTCCTCAACAACATTTGGGTTAGAAGCTAGTAGATAAATATCATCCATTTTTTATCTCGAAATAGGTTCCTAAACTGGCCAAAATTTCCGTCGTTTCATCAATAAAATTCCACAATACGAAAAGAAACAGGCCAAAAAGTGGCTTTATTTTATTCATACAAAATCCATATTTCAAAACCAATAATCAGTATCGAACACAAAGTGAATCAACGTATTGAAATAAATCGACTCAAAAACCATCTATATATCCTATACAGTTTAGCCATATCATTTGGTCACCGTTGGTGAAGAGGTAACTTCGATAACAAATAAACACAGACTAAGAGCAAAAGAGATAAATCATTTCAAACAAATATGATGAAAAATAAACCTCGTTTAAACTTCTGGCAACTCTGGAATATGAGTTTCGGATATCTGGGAATCCAATTCGGATTTGCCCTTCAAAATGCCAACTGCAGCCGAATATTTGAAACACTTGGTGCACAGGTTGAAAACATACCAATCCTCTGGATTGCTGGCCCTATCACGGGTTTACTGGTACACCCAATTGTGGGTCACATGAGCGATAAAACATGGAACGTCCTTGGTCGTAGAAAGCCGTACTTTTTAGTTGGTGCTATTTTAGCATCATTATCACTACTTATCATGCCCAACTCGCCCTATTTATGGGTAGCTGCAGGTATGCTTTGGATGATGGATGGCTCTATTAATATGTGCATGCAACCCTTTAGAGCCTTTATTGGAGATATGCTTCCTGAGGAGCAACAAACACAGGGGTTTGCCGTTCAGACCTTCTTTATTGGTGCCAGTTCGGTGGTGGCCTCTCTCCTACCCTACATGCTGGCGAATTGGTTTGGAGTGGCCAATACGGCAGCGGCTGGCGAACTTCCAGCATCGGTGAAATGGTCGTTTTACTTAGGTGGAATTGTATTTTTACTTGCCGTTATTTGGACGGTTATACGAACTAAAGAGTACTCGCCCGAAGAAATGGAAGCTTTTTCGGCAACCGATGATGAGGAGCACACAAAAGAGATTGAAACGCTTCAAATAGACACAAAACAATACTACACCGAAGGAACGGTTTTACTCGTTGCTGGCATACTAATATCGCTTGGTGTCTTCTTCTTAAAACTATATCCAGGGCTATACATCCTCTCTACCGTATTAAAAGTGTATGGTATCATGCAAATTTTATCAGCACTACGGTATTCAAATGGTAAAATTGATAGCATGGTCGAGATCATCCACGACATGAAACACATGCCACTGATAATGAAGAAATTGGCTTGGGTTCAAATGCTTACGTGGTTCGGACTATTTGCCATGTTCATTTACTGCACACAAGCTATTACCAGTTACCACTACGGCAGTACCGACCCACAATCGCTAATATATAATGAAGGTGCAAACTGGGTTGGCGTGCTTATGGCGGTTTACAATGGTGTGGCGGCACTCATCGCTTTTGCCATTCCGTTTGTGGCCAAAAAGCTCGGTCGTGTAGCAACTCACGCCGCATGTTTAATGATTGGTGGTATCGGTTTAGCCTCGTGGTACATCTTTAAAGACCCTACCATGCTTATTGTTTCAATGATAGGCATTGGTATTGCTTGGGCGAGTTTGCTAACCATTCCGTACGCTATTTTGGCTGGCGCATTGCCGCAAAAAAAGATGGGTATTTATATGGGCATCTTCAACTTCTTCATAGTGATACCCCAAATTGTAGCCTCGGCCATACTAGGATTATTAGTTAAAAACCTCTTCAGCGAACACGCCATTTACGCCATAGTACTGGGTGGTGCATCGATGATTTTGGCAGGAGTTTTAATGTTTTTTGTGAAAGATAATTATGATAAAGCTTAATAAGATGAACACCCTTTGGAACGTTAGTAGCACCAATTTTATAAATGAGAAAGAGAGCATCATGCGAAATGGTAATGTTTACCAAATTTCGAACGGATACATGGGTTATAGAGGTACGCTCGATGAGTTTGGTTCCGATGAACTGGTTTGCATCACGCTGGCGGGCATATTTAACCGCGTGGGCGATGCATGGCGCGAACCTGTTAATGCACCCAATGGCGGGTTTACCAAAATTGAGGTCGATGGCAAGGAGATTTCGGCCCTTACAACCCCTGTTTTCAAGCACGCTCAAAATCTGAATCTTCAAAATGCACTTTTTGAACGCACCACAGAGTTTGATACCGAGGGTAAACATATCACCATCGCTTCAAGCCGATTTTTAAGTGCCAACAACCCGCATTTAGGCGTTATTTGCTACTCGGTATTGTGCGATAAAGATGCTAAGATTGTTATTAATACAGGTATCGATTACCAAATTTGGGACTTGAATGGCCCGCATCTTATCAACATAAAATTAGAGAAGAGCAACAACATACTCGTTTACAAAGCCGTAG
>JAYVSA010000261.1:0-6846 GCA_043775765.1 Breznakibacter sp.
TATGCGCAACTACGATCGACTTCCTCAAAGTGATGCTAGGCTGTGGTACTGCTACGGCAATAAAATAATGGTAATAGGGTGATGCAAAACGTTGCATCTTTGCCCTAAATTTTAATAGTCTTAGCGTAAAGCATCACATTGGCTGGCGAGCGGTTGTTTTTGAGTTCATTAGCCATAAAATTCATATAAGGCGTTACGTGTGTAAAGAACTTTTTGAAGGCTACACAGAGGTAATTGAGGCCATATTCGCCATCGGAAGTGGTGAGAAATCGGTGCTTTGGGCACTCGCCATGACAAGCAAAACGGAACTTGCACTCGCGACACTGTTTAGGAAGCGTAGTGAGTTTGTTTTGTCCAAAGGTCTGCTGTCTTTCAGATAATCCGAGTCCAAAAAGCGTGGTTTGCTTAATGTTCCCAAGCTTATATTCGGGGTAAACGTAATGGTCGCATGAGTATACATCGCCATTATGCTCCACCACCACCGAATCGCCACAGGTAGGCGAGAAGACACAGATGCCCGGATTTTCGCCAACCCAATTGGCAAGAGTTGCATCAAACTGCTGCACAAATACTTTGCCCACATCGGCTTTAACCCATTGCTGAAAAATGGTGTTGAGAAAATTACCATAATCCTCAGGAAGTACCGACCACTCGGTAACCTCGGCATCGTGTTGCGATGGTGGTACGAGGTTTAGCGTTTCGGGGTCGATGACTTTATTAACACGCTCCACAATGGGGATGAATTGAAGATATTGGCTTCCTATCTCCTTTAAAAACTTATATATTTCGATGGCATGACGCGGTGTTTGGCGATGCACAACGGTAAGCGTATTAAAATCGACTTTGTGCTTTTGCAGCAATTTAACACCTCGCATAACATGGTCGAATGATGGTTGGCCGTTACGATAAGAACGATAGGCATCGTGAACGTGCTTTGGACCATCAATGGAGATGCCAATAAGAAAGTTATGCTCCTTGAAAAAGGCGCACCACTCATCGTCGAGAAGCGTGCCGTTGGTTTGAAACGAGTTTTCAATGCGTTTGCCCTCGGCATATTTGCGCTGAAGAACCACCACGCGCTTAAAGTAATCGAGACCCAAAAGCGATGGCTCGCCACCTTGCCATACAAACTGAACCACTGGAACTTGTTGAACGCCAATATACTGACGAATAAAGAATTCGAGCATCTCATCGGTCATTCTAACGCTGCCATTTTTAGGGTAAAGCTTTTGCTTTTCTAAATAGTAACAATAGGTACAATTGAGGTTACAGGTAGCTCCAATGGGCTTAGCCATAGCCTGAATGGCAAATGGTTTATTTTGATTCATAAGGTTGTTTAATATCTTGTGTGTGCTGATTTTTTACTTTGAAAAGTCGTGAAAGGACTCTTTCTACGTGGTAATTTACCGCTCCATACGCATTGAAATAGAGCTTTAAATGGTTGATGAAAAACTGGGAAATACTCATAGTAATAAGATTTAAAAAGAGATAAATAAAGAGGCTACTCAATTCAAGTAGCCTCTAAACCGAACCACCAAACACACTAATACACTATAATTTATATGATTACTCCACCGTTTGGAATAATAAATTTGAATTGACACCCTTTGCTGAGTTCGCTGTTTACCCAAAGTTTACCATTGTGTTTTTCTACAAACTCTTTGCATAATATAAGTCCAAGCCCTGTGCCCTCTTCATTCTCAGTGCCGAGAACACTCTCAACAACACTGCTTTTAAAGAGTCGCTTTTTCGTATTCTCATCCATTCCTTTGCCAGTGTCGGAGATGCTAAACTCATAGAAGTCGAAATAGGCAATAAATGAGACGTTTATTAAGCCCCCTCTAAAGCTGTACTTAACGGCATTACTGAGCAAATTGCGAATAACAATTTCCAACAAATGCTTATCGGCAAAGATGATTTCATCAGGAATACTGCTCGTTACCCGAATCTCTTTTCGCTTAAAACTGGTTTCCAAAGCGTTGAGTTCGCTGTTAACAATCTCTCGAACGCTAATGTTATCGGGCTGAAAATTAATTTTTCCATTTTGCAGAAACGACCAATTTAGTACGTTTTTGAGCAATTTGTGCGAGTGATTGGAAGTTGCATTGATGTAGCCAACTAGTTCAACCAGCTCTTTATTTGCTGCCACTGCAGGATTCCCCTTCAAAATCTCTGAAAGTCCCTGAATTAAGGTGATTGAACTTTTGAGCTCGTGCGAGAGAATTGTGAATAAATTGGCTTCTCCTTTATGTATATGGTCTCTATTTTCGGTCATTAATGATGATTTGGTGAATAATGCAGGATAACTTCAAAACAAAAGTACCGCATATTCACACGCTCCGAAATACCATAGATTCGGTAAATACCATACCCTGTTAGTGGTATGATGGTAAAAAAGGAGACCCGATACGTTAGAAACGTATCGGGTCTATAAAACTGAAATATATCAAAGGTCTTATCTAATAAAACTCATCATCTCTTTTGCCTCTTTTTGTGGAGGAAGAATGGTTGATTTTGTTGCGTCTCGTACCTTTAAGAGCCAAGCAAAGTTTTTACCTAGCACCCGCATAATTTGCACACCCTCTTGATCTTGATTCACTTCGCCAGGAGTGCGACCATGAATGATGTTCCAGTAGTTTGACGATGCAATAGTCATTTCGCAGTAGTTAAGATAGTGGTTTAAGCAATCGAAAGTTGATGAGCCACCCGTACGACGAACCGCGACCACAGCAGCCCCCACTTTGTGACGGAAAAATCCACCGTTAACCCCCGAAACGTAAAAGAGGCGATCTAAAAAGCTCTTCATCGTACCCGGTATGCCCGCAAAATAGACAGGCGAACCCAATATGATACCATCGGCTTGTTTTAATTGTTGGATGAGTGGGTTCAAATCATCTTTAATGGAGCACTCTTCGTTCTTCATCTCTGAGCATTTACCGCATGCCAAGCAGCCGCGAATAACTTTGTTGCCAATATGTAAGATTTCAAAATCAACACCTTCGGAAATAAGCTCATTGCCTACAAGTTGCAGGGCGTGGTAGGTGTTACCAGCCTTTTTAGGACTTCCGTTTATTGCTATTACTTTCATTTATCTGGGATTATATCTATTTATTATCGTTTGCGAATTTAGTGAGTTTATTCTTTAAAGTCCCATCTTGACATTTAATAGAAGCAAAAAATACTCCCAACTAGAAGCGGTTTAGGCCAATGGCTTTACCTAACAGCTTTTTCGTTGGAAGTAGATTTTCAATAAATATTAATCCCTATCTCTTTTCATCAGCCACACACCTAAATCCCGTATGTTCCATCCCAGTATCTTCAGAACTCTTCATTCGGCGGGCATTGCGGTAGCCAGTACACGTTTTTTCATTGCATAAAAATGAGCCACCTCGTAACACACGTTTTATGGCCGTGGGCTCATCGGGGTCGTAACTAGTAGTAGGACCTTGTGGATTGCTAATGCCTTGAGGAAGTGCGCTCTCGGCGTAATAGTCGTTTTTGTATAAATCGGCACACCACTCCCACACATTACCAGCTATGTCGTAAAGTCCGTAGTTGTTAGGCTTAAATGATTTTACAGGTGCAGCCCCATAGAAGTCATCGCGCAGAGCATTGTTTGACGGGAAATCGCCTTGCCAGCTATTGGCTTTAGGTTCACCAGCATCAACATTTTCGTTGCCCCACGAGTATATTTGGTTTTCGGCACCACCGCGCGACGCAAACTCCCATTCGGCCTCGGTGGGTAGTCGTTTGCCAGCCCATTTGGCATACGCCACAGCATCAAACCACGAAACTTGCACTACTGGGTAATCCTCTTTTCCATTGATGTTGCTGCTTGGCCCTTGTGGGTGTTTCCAATTGGCACCGGGTTGCCAGCGCCACCACTGACTATAATCATCGGTTGATACCTGATGATCGGGCGCTACAAAAACCAACGATGCGGCAACAAGTAGGCTCTCGTCGGGTTTTTCGGTACCTGCAGGAAGTTGTTTTTTAAGCTCCTCCCAATCGGGTTTTTTCTCTGCCGTGGTGATGTAACCAGTAGCTTTCACAAACTCCGCAAATTGACGGTTGGTTACCTCTGTTTCGTCTATCCAAAAACCATCAACGGTAACTTTATGCTTGGGATATTCATCGGCACTAGCCTGATTATTATCTGCCCCCATGCTAAAAGTACCGCCTTTGATAAACACCATTCCGCTGTGCGATAGAGAACCCGATTTGGTTATTTCATCATTTTTCAACTCTGCCCCAAACCGTTTTGGAGTAGCGCTGCAACATGCTTTGGGCTCGCTCGCATCTGATTGCGAATTGGGGTTTTTGTTGCTGTTACACGCCGTTAAAAGAAGTGCAAATATGGATATAGTAATCTGTTTTATCATCGAACTTGATTGTTATTGTACGTTACAAACTTATTGCTTATGGGTTTATTGAAAAACCCCATGTTAATGGTAAAATTGATACCTTGTTTGTGGTAGAGTTGTTTTTTACCCCAATAAAAAACCCCCACCAAATTTTTCAATTCGATGAGGGTTTTATTGCAAAAAAATGGCTTATATTATTTGTTAGAATCTTTTATCGATTCTGAGAACGATTTGCCGGTTCCATCGTTGTGAATGCGGCGATTTACCACATCGCTCCAATCGATAAACGGATAGACATTAAACTTCTTCGCTTGCTCATCAAACAGTGCCTTAAGCTCTTTAAGCTTCTCAGGATTTGTTTTGGCTAAGTTTACACGCTCGTTAAAATCTTCGTTTAAGTTATAAAGTTCCCAAACATCGGCATCGTAATTAGCTACTGGAAGAGGAATTCCCTCAGCGAGATTGTTAAAGTCAATAAAGTCGGGGTGATGCGCTGCTCCAGCCTTCCAACCATCTTTGTAAATGGCACGATTACCAAAAATGTAGTAGTGTTGAACGGTGTGCTGTGCAGGCGCTTTAGCATCTTCAAAGGAGTAAACTAATGATGTTCCCTCAATTGGTTGTTGCTTAATTCCGCGAATATCGGCTGGTTGTTTTACACCTACAAACTCTAATGTGGTTGGCAGAATGTCGATAACGTGACCATATTGTGTGCGGATTTCACCCTTGGCTTTAATTCCTTTTGGATAGTGAACAATAAGCGGGTTGCGTGTGCCACCTTCCGATTGTGCATCTTGTTTCCAAAATTTAAATGGAGTATTGGTTGCTTGTGCCCATCCGAGTGGATAGTTGGCCTCAACTCCTTTGGCAGTACCAATATCTTCGATACGCGATAAGTTATAATTCAATGTTTCGATGTACGAGAGCGGCTTGCCAAACAATTTACGATCAACATCGCCATTAAACGTACCCTCTTTGCTGGCACCATTATCGCCAATGATTACTAAAATAAGGGTGTTGTCGTACTGATTAATAGATTTCAGATGGTCAACCAAACGGCCAATCTCATGGTCGGTATACTCCAAATATCCGGCATAAACCTCAATAAAACGGGCATAAAGTTTTTGCTCTTCGGGCAATAGGCTGCTCCAAGGTTTAACCAATGCGTTACGATCGGGTAGTTTAGCATCGGCAGGGAAGATGCCTAGCCTCTTTTGGTTAGCCAATACCTTCTCGCGATAGACATCCCAACCCTCATCGAATTTACCTTTATACTTATCGCTCCACTCTTTGGCCACCTGATGTGGAGCATGCACAGCACCTGGGGCGTAATACAAGAAGAACGGCTTGTTTGGTGCTGCCTTCTTTTGGCGGTCGATGTAGGAAATCGCTTTGTCGGTGATTTGTTCGGTCAAGTGGCGGCCATCGGGCGTAACGTGCGCCTGATCTTCCACTAAATCGGGCTTATATTGGTCGGTTTGTGAGCCCAAGAAGCCAAAGAAATGGTCGAAACCCTTGCCTGTTGGCCAGCGGTCAAACGGACCAGCATCGGTAGCATCTTCATCGGGCGTAACGCCATATTTACCCACGGCAAAGGTGTTGTAACCATTCTCGCGCAACGTTTCGGCAATGGTACCTGCCGATGAAGGTATTTTACCGTCCCAGCCTGGAAAACCTGCCGAAAGTGCCGTGTGTGAAAACCCACCAACATGAACCGAATGGCTGTTACGACCTGTTAGCAAGGCCGAACGCGTTGGAGCACAAATAGCAGTGGTATGAAAGTTGGTATAGCGTAAGCCATTGTTGGCTAAGGCATCGAAAGTAGGCGTGTTAATTAAACCCCCAAAAGTACTTGTTGCGCCAAAGCCCACATCATCTAACAATATCCAAACCACGTTAGGTGCACCAGCAGGCGCTTTAACAGGTTCGGGCCACCACTCCTTTGAGTCGGCAAGCGTTTTACCCACCACACCCTGATAAGGCTGAGCGGTTTGCGCATTTAAAACGGGAGCCACAATGCCCGCACCGGCTAAGATGGCCGATTTTAGTAAGTTTAATCTCTTCATTAATTATAAGTTTATGTTAAAAAAATACCGTGTAACATTTAAAACAAACTTACAACCATTTAAAAATCACTGAAATACCACGGAAACGGTAAAAACGATACCCTTTTAATGGTAGCTATGGGGTAGCTTGGATGTTGAAAAGGGGCTGTCCAAAAAGGTTTGTTTTCTCGCAAAGGCGCTAAGCCGCAAAGACAATATGTTAATCAAAGCAAATGTAATATAGTGATTATTGGCTAATTGCATCTTAATCACTTTGCGCCCTTGCGAGACAAATTTTCTTTGTGTGGTACTTTTTAGACAGCCTCGGGTTTCCCCAAAAAAAATAGTTTCTTGTGCCTAGGAGGGGGTACCTCGGTAGTACCCCCCCCTACCTCCACACCACCCCCCGGTACCTCTCTACCACCCCCCGGTACCCC
>JAYVSA010000262.1:0-6608 GCA_043775765.1 Breznakibacter sp.
TAAACACATCGAACCATAAAATGGATGTTCAAATACGTTATGATTATCATTATTACCCTTCTTCTACTGTTAAGCAGCACTTTACAGGCTAAAAAGAGTAACGGGCAACCAGTTGATTCGGCAAAGGTTTATAGAAAGATTGAAGCCTTTTCAGTTAAACGTCCAACCACTAAATTATTATACGGCTTGTTTTTTAAACCGGTAAATAAACCCAATAAAAAGCAAAAAAAAGTTGTTGTTCAGAAAACCTACGAGGGACGAATAATTAGAAATATCAACATAACAACCCTCGATCCATTTGGCAATTCAGTAACCGATACATCCAAAGTCAAACCCAATTTCATCTATAATGCAGGAAATAAATTCCACATCAAAACGATGCGGATTACCATCCTAAACCTCCTTCTTTTTCATCCAAACCAGCCATTTGACCCACTATTATTTAAGGAATCGGAACGGCTAATTAGGAGTCAAATTTATATTCACGACGTTTTTTTTACCGTAACTCCAGTTTCAAACAAGTCCGACTCGGTGGATATCACCATTCGAGAGCTCGATCTTTGGAGTTTGTTGCCTCAAGGCTCCATTACCTCGTCGAGCGAGAGAGCTATGTTAACGGAAAGAAACTTTTTGGGTACTGGACATCAAGTATATATAGATTATCAGCATCTCAATGGAGAAAATAAAAACGGTTATGAAACACGGTACACGGTGCCAAATATTCGGAATAGCTATATCACGAGCTCCATTTTTTACAAGATGGATCTTTATAGAAATCATGGGTTAACCATTTCAATTGATAGACCATTTTACACGCCGTTGGCCAAATGGGCTGGGGGTATTGAGTACAAAAATCTTTACAAAATTGACTCATTGCTTTTTGGCACACCAAGTGCGTATGTCCCATTTAACAAAGATTATAGTTCGCAAGATTATTGGGGCGGAGTAGCTGTGCATCTTTATAAAGGAGAAACCGAGTATGAACGAACCTCCAATATCATTTTGTCGGGACGGTATTACCACGTTAATTTTTTAAAGATGCCCTTGCCGCTTTACGATCCATTGGGGGTTAACACTAATGAAGATTTACTTTTGGGTGGCTTAGGCGTCTCATCACGACAATATTTGCAGAGTAAATACATTTTCGACTACGGCATTATTGAGGATGTGCCTATTGGGTGGGTGGCCGGTATAACAGGTGGGTATCAGTATAAAAATCAAACCGAGCGGCTCTATGCTGGTTTTCGGGTAGCTTATGGGAATTTTATGGATTGGGGATATTTAAGCGCCAATGTTGAGTATGGCTCGTACATTAGAGCCCGTCAGAGTGAGCAAGCGGTAGCGTTGGCGGAGCTAAACTATTTTACCAATTTGTTCGTTATTGGAAACTGGCGTTTTAGGCAGTTTGTGCGGCCAAGAGTTGTTTTTGGCATCAATCGATTTCCATCAGAATCACTCACCATAAACAATGAATTTGGCATTCAGGGGTTTGAGAGTTTGGTTTTAAAGGGCACTCAAAAACTGTTGCTCTCCTTTCAAACGCAGTCGTATGCCCCATGGAGTGTTTGGGGATTCCATTTTGGCCCTTACTTTACCTCTACCATTGCTGTTTTGGGCGATGCTAGTTTGCGCTTTGCAAAGAGTCATGTCTATTCTCAATTTGGGTTAGGATGTTTAATCAAAAATCAGTTTTTAATATTCAACTCATTTCAATTATCCATCTCCTACTACCCTTCTATACCAGGAATTGGTAATGATGTTTTCAAAATAAACCCCACCATTGCATCCGATTATGGCTTTAGCAACTTTGAATTGGGTAAACCAGAAGTGGTTGGTTTTGAGTGATTCATGACCCAATATGCCTCCTTGAATGTTCAATATGGCACATTCAACATTAAATGTGGCACATTCAACGTTCAAGTTGGCAAGTTGAACATTCAAGGAGGCACATTGAACATTGAATTCGTGGGATTGAATGTTCAATTCTATAAATTCAACATTCAATGTGGCAAGTTCAACATTGAAGATGGCAACTTGAATGTTGAACTTGCCACATTGGGTGATGAGTGATTTAAAGGCAGATTTTAGACAACTATATTTTTAACCATTTTACAAATGAATATTATTTACTCCGTAGGAGTATTCTGTTCATAACCCCCAGTGAAACTGGGGGATTAATGAGTCTATGAGGCAACAACTCTGTAGGAGTTGACCAAACAATTACAGAAGAACAACTCCTACAGAGTTGTGTTTTTTTTGCTTCAGTAGCCCCCAGTTTCACTGGGGGTTATTATTGGATTACTCCTACGGAGTATAAGTTGTTATATTACAACGTCATACCTGAATAAATTAATAATTATTTTATCGAGTTTGCCATTAAAAAAATCAAAGAATTATGCAACAAACACCCAAAGTTGTGTAACAGACGAGGCACATCAATTTACCACCTTTGCTTTATAAAATAACTAAAACAAAGTATTATGAAATTTTCGTTTCCTATCATTGCGCTTGTTGCTCTTCCGCTTATTGCTGCGGTTTCGGGCTGTGGACCGAGCAAAAAACTGGTTGCTTCTCGTGAGCACGTATCGCAACTTCAGGTTGATAGTATCAATCAGCATAAATCATTAGCCAATTGTAATGTGATGGTTAAAAATTTAACCGATGAAAAGGCGTTTGTAATTCAAGACCTGAAAGATCTTTCGGCTACATCGACTATGACTATTAGCGACCAAGCGAAACGTTTGAAGGCCTTGCAGACTATCGTTCAAACGCAAAAAGATGCCATGAACAGTGTTAAAAATCAGGTGGCCAATGCGCTTATGAACTACAAAACCGATGAACTTGAGGTTTACATCAAAGATGGCAATGTTTACGTGTCGATGCAGGAGAAACTGCTTTTTAAATCGGGCAGTGCCGAGGTTGACCCTAAAGGTAAAGAGGCTTTAAAAGCGTTGGCTACTGTGCTTAACAAAACGCTCAATGTGTCGGTTTTAATTGAAGGACATACCGATAATGTGCCTATTAAAACCAAGTTATTCAAAGATAATTGGGATTTAAGTACCGCCCGAGCTACCTCAATTGTGAGAATTCTTACCCTTGATAATGGGTTTGATGCCAACAGAATTACAGCAGCCGGACGCGCAAATTTTCATCCTGTAAAACCGAATGATACCGAAATAGGTCGTGCATCTAATCGTCGTACCGAGGTTATTCTCTCGCCCGATTTAAAAGAGATGTTTGATGTGTTAGGTCAATAAATTAAGGTATTGCAAGCGGTGAGTTGCAATTTGGTTGCAACTCACCGCTTAAAAATAAATTAGAACGCCTACAATCGCTTTTAAGCACCCTTAAGGCTCTTTAGTGTTATTAAAGGGCTTTATGTAATTAATTGTAAATGTGTTAATTGCGCAATTTATTCTATTCGTTTTAGAGTAACTTGCAGTCGATTACGAACAATAACCAATTCTAAATATTATGAAAATTATTGGCATCGGAATCATCCTTCTTGGTATAGTATTAACCGCCGTTACTACAATTACATTTTTTACCAAAAAGAAGGTTATAGACATAGGCGCATTGGAGATTTTTCAATCCAATGAACATAATCTCAATTGGTCGCCCGTTTTGGGTATTGCCATTATCTTAGTTGGAGTGCTTGTTTTGTGGTACCCAGTTAGAAATAAATAACTCCGCACTTGAAAATCTATATCAAATATATGGTAAGCCAGCGCTGCAAAATGGTGGTAAAGGAGGAGTTGCAAAAGCTCGACCTTCACTTCATTGTAGATATGGGTGTGGCCGATATTATGGAGGAGTTAACCTCCGAAAAGCTCGATGAGATAAGGGTGGCACTTAAAAAAGTGGGTTTGGAATTGATGGACGATAAGAAGGCGGTGCTCATTGAGCGCATTAAAAATCTTATTGTTGAGATGGTTCACTACAACGATGAGATGCCAAAGACCAATTTTTCGGACTATTTGAGTGAAAAACTCCATTACGATTATACCTATATGGCTAATTTGTTCTCTGAGGTTCAGGGAACAACCATTGAAAAGTTTATCATCTCACACAAAATAGAGCGGGTTAAAGAGCTCATCATTTACAATGAACTTAACCTTACCGAAATTGCCTACAACATGCATTACAGCAGTGTTGCGCATCTATCAAATCAATTTAAAAAAGTAACTGGTTTAACTCCATCGCATTTTAAGCAGATGAAAGATAAACGCCGTGAGGCTATTGAAAACGTTTAATTATACATCCGGAAAATGAACAAACAAGAGACTCATTATGCACGTAGTTTAATTGAAGCGAGTCTCGACCCGCTTATAACTATTAGTGCATTAGGAAAAATAACCGATATGAATGAGGCTTTGGCCAACATCACGGGTTTAACGCGCGAAGAGTTGACCAATACCGATTTTTTCGACTATTTTACGGAGCCTCAAAAAGCGAGAGATGTTTACCAAACTGTGTTTGCTCAAGGTTCGGTGGCCGATTTGCCCCTAACTGTTCGCCATAAAAATGGTAAGTTAACCGATGTGCTCTTCAATGGGTCGGTATATAAAGATGATAAAGGCACGGTTAGCGGCGTTGTAATTGTAGCACGTGATATAGCCGCTCAAAAATGGGCGTTAGATTTACACAGTGCCAACAAAGAACTCGACTTTCAGAACAACGAAAAAGAGATGCGCGCTGCCGAATTGGCTTTAGCCAACACCGAACTCGATTTTCAGAACAATGAAAAGGAGAAGCGTGCTGCCGAATTGGTTTTAGCCAATAAAGAGCTTGTTTTTCAGAGCGATGAGAAGGAGAAACGCGCTGCCGAACTTATTTTAGCCAATAAGGAGCTTGTTTTTCAGAGCGATGAGAAGGAGAAACGTGCTGCCGAACTTATTTTAGCCAATACCGAACTTCTTTTTCAGAACGATGAAAAGGAGAAGCGCGCGGCAGAATTAACTCTAGCCAACAAAGAGCTTGTTTTTCAGAGCGATGAAAAAGGCAAACGTGCTGCCGAGTTGATAGTGGCCAATAAAGAGTTGTTGGTGCAAACCAGAGAAAAAAAGAAACGCGAAACAACAGCCAAAGCCTTAGAGGCAAAGAGTTACTCCCTTCAGTTAACCGCCGAATATACCCGAAGTTTAATAGAAGCCAGTCTCGACCCACTTTTCACCATCAATTTAAAAGGCAAAATTACCGATGCCAATAATGCATCGCTCAAAATTACCGGTGTTACGCGAAAACGTATGATTGGCTCCGATTTCTTTAACTATTTCACCGATCCCGATAAGGCAAGAGAAGTTTACAAAGAGGTATTTGCCAACGGATTTGTGGCTAACTATCCGCTCACTATCCGCGATGGCAAACTAACCGATGTGCTTTTCAATGGCTCTGTTTATAAAGATGAGCATGGCGATGTGGTTGGTGTTGTGGTAGTTGCTCGCGATATTACAGAACAAAAACGTGTAGCAACAGAACTTACCGAAGCCATTGTATTTGCCGAAATAGCAACAGGAATTGCCGAAGTGGCTAAAGCAAATGCCGAAAATGCGGTAAAGGCCAAACAGCAGTTTTTGTCGAATATGAGTCACGAAATACGCACCCCAATGAACGCCATTATTGGTTTTACAAAGGTGCTGCTTAAAACGGAGCTGTCGGCAAAACAAAAGGAATATCTTACGGCCATAAAAATGAGTGGCGATGCTTTAATTGTGCTTATTAACGATATTTTAGATTTAGCAAAAGTAGATGCGGGCAAGATGGTTTTTGAGAAATCACCCTTCAAATTAGCTCTTTCCGTATCATCGATGCTGCATCTGTTTGAGACAAAAATACAGGAGAAGAATTTACAGCTAATTAAGGAGTACGATAGTCGTATACCCGATGTTTTATTGGGCGATTCGATACGGTTACATCAAATTGTGCTTAATTTGGTGAGCAATGCTGTTAAGTTTACTAATAAAGGTTCTATTACATTTAAAGTAGCACTTGTAAGCGAAACTGATGATTGCGTTGTTGTTGAATTTTCTGTTATAGATACAGGAATTGGTATTGCCGAAAGTAAACTTGATACGATTTTTGAGAATTTCCAACAAGCCTCCAGTGGCACATCGAGGTTATATGGCGGAACAGGTTTAGGCTTGGCCATTGTTAAGCAACTGGTTGAACCTCAGGGTGGAAAACTCAATGTTGTTAGCGAATTGGGTAAAGGCTCAACCTTTAGTTTTACGTTGGGATTTCAAAAAACATCCATCCAACCCGAGGCAGAGATTCAGTTTGTAGAAGAGAATACCGATTTGAAAAATATTAAGGTTTTGGTGGTAGAAGATATCCCTCTTAATCAGCTTCTTATGAAGACTCTTTTAGATGAGTTTGGCTTTGAACGAGATATAGCCAGTAATG
Source organism: Breznakibacter sp. (assembly GCA_043775765.1). Taxonomy (GTDB): domain Bacteria; phylum Bacteroidota; class Bacteroidia; order Bacteroidales; family Marinilabiliaceae; genus JAGPHP01. Next base: position 6,403 of record JAYVSA010000262.1, read on the forward strand.
GTAAAATTGCCATTGAAAAATTACAGGCCAACAGTTACGATATTGTGTTGATGGATTTACAAATGCCCGAAATGAATGGTTTTGAGGCTACAGAGTACATCCGTAATACTATGAATTCAAAAATACCAATCATTGCCCTTACCGCCGATGTTACTACCGTTGATTTGGCCAAATGTAAAGCAGTTGGAATGAACGATTACATTGCC